>NZ_JBHWBP010000147.1:0-18010 GCF_042735575.1 Streptomyces sp. NPDC059564
CCACGGCACCGAAGCCATACGCCGGTACGGGCTCGGTGCCGGCACCGCCCAAGCTCACGGACCCGCTCGCCTATGCCAGGGCGGCGGCGGTGCTGCTCTGGTCGTACGACACCCGCACCACCAGCCGTGACCAGCACCTCGCAGGCATGCACGCGTGGATGACCAGCGAGACGAAGTACACCGACTGGACGGCGATCTCCGGGCAGGTCCCGGACCCGGTGCTGTGGTCGCGGATGGCCGACAACGCCCAGTACGCCACCGCCGCCGTGGCCGAGGCCCACTTCCCGTCCTCGTTCAAGCAGGCCCTCGCGGAAAACCCCTCCGCGATCACCGAGGCCTACATCTACGCGGTCACCGTCACCGGCAAGCAGACCATCGCCTGGAAGGGCGGCGGGGGCGGCGCCGAGGACCGCGCCGTCACCCTCGCCGTCCAGTGCCGGCCCAGCTCCGACTGCGCCCTGGTCTCCCTCGCTCCGAGCGTCGCCCCGTAACACGCCACTGAAGACAAGGAGGTATCCCTCCAGTGGACTTCTGTTCCCTCCCCATCGCCAGCAAGTTGTGCTCGGCGGCCGACGCCATCGACTTCGTCAACGACCCGGGCCGGGCTATCACCGAGGGCATCGGCAACTGGATAGCCAAGAGCTGCGGCGAGTTCGCCGCAGCCTCCGCCGACCTCGCCGCCGAGGCCGTCAACGCCACGACCAAGATCGACCTGCGGGCCGGTTGGTTCGTCGATAACTACCAGCTGCTGCTGCCCATCGGCCTGACCATCCTGGTCGCCACATTCTGCGCCCAGCTCGTCCGGGCCGCGATCCGGCGCGACGGCCAGGCCCTGGCCCAGGCCTTCACCGGAACCGCCGGCGGCGTCATCTTCTGCTTCGTCGCCATCGCTGGCACCACCGTCGCCATCGAAGTGGTCGACGCCCTCTCCGACGGACTGTTCGCGGCAGCGGACACCTCGATCGAAGCGGCGGTGCGCCGCATGGTCAAGGCCAGCTCTGTCGCCTCCACCGTGCCGCTCGGCTGGATGATCCCCGGCATCGTCGGCCTCGGCGCCGGCATCGGGGCCATCCTCTACTGGTGCGTGATGATGGTCCGCAAGGTCGGCATCCTCGTCCTCGTCACGCTCGCGGTGTTCGCCGGGGCCGGAGGCGGCTGGGAAGCCGCCCGGCGCTGGCGCCGGGGCTGGATCGAAGCCACCGCCACGCTCGTGGTCAGCAAGCTGCTGATGACGATCGTGTTCCTCCTGGGCATCTCCGCCCTCGGCCAGACCCAGGCCAAGGACGGGCTCGGCGCGCTCGCCGACTGCCTCGCCGGAGTCGTGATCATGATGATGGTCCTGCTCTGCCCGTACGCCACGTTCAAGTTCGTCCACTGGGCGGCCGAGGGCACCGACGGTGAGTCCATCCACCGGGCCGGTGGCACCGGTGCGCAGATGGCCAAGCAGCACACCGAGCAGGCAGCCCGCAAGGCCGCCGCGATGGCCGCCACAGGCGGAGCCGGTGCCGCGGCCGGAGCCGGCGCATCACCGCAGGGCCCCGCCGGGTTCCCCGGTGACATCGCCGCCAACCCCACCGGCGGATCCGGAGGTGAGCAGAACAGCGCCCCGATGCCGTCCTCCGGCGGCGGTGCGGCAACCGACGCGCTGTCCAAGGCGGTTCAGCCTCCGCCGACCAGCGTGAGCCAGGACACCAGCGGCCAGCTCGGCGGAAGCACCGGATCCTCCCCGTCCGGTCCCTCTGGTGCGGGCGGTACGGGTCCTGCTCCCCGCTCCACCCAGGAAGGCCCGCCGCAGGGTGCTCCCGCGCACGGTCCGGCCGCCGCGAACAACCCCTTCGCGAGCGGTCCCTCGCCCACCGGCTCCTGAGCTGACCCGTCCCCGCCACCCGGGCGGGACACGCCGCACCACGATGCCGTGTCCCGCCCGGGTCCCAACCCCGAGCCACCGAAGGCGGCTTCTGCCTTGTCTGACCTTGTCCTCCCCCTCACGATCAAGTTTCCCCACCGGTCGCGGCGCGGCATCCTGCTCGGCCTGTCCCTGCCCCAGCTCGTCCTCACCTCCACCGCGCTCGCCCTGCTCCTGGCCACCGTGGTCTCCACCGGCCTCGTCGGCGCCCTGGCCCTGACCCCCCTGTGGGCCGTGGTCGCAGCGCTCGTCGTCATCCGGCGCCACGGCCGCTCCCTGATCGACTGGGCGCCGATCGTCCTGCGCTACGCCCAGCGCCGGCGCAACGGCCAGAGCCTGTGGCTGGCACGCGCGGTGTCCCGGCCCCGCACCGACGGCATGCTCCACCTGCCCGGCACCGCCGCCTCACTGCGCGTGGTCACCCCTGCCGGATCGCAGGCCGCCGCCGTCCACGACCCCCACAACCAGACGCTGACCGCCATCGCCCGCGTCTCCAGCCGCGCCTTCGCCCTCCTCGACCCCGCCACCCAGAACTCCAACGTGAGCGCGTGGGGCCGGGCCCTGGCCGGCATCGCCCGCAGCGGGCACATCGCCACCGTGCAGGTCCTGGAGCGCACCGTCCCCGACAGCGGCGACACCCTGACTCGGCACTGGACCACCCACGGCCAACCCCAGACCCCGGTCGCCGGGCAGGTGTACTCCGAACTCGTGGCCTCCGCAGGGCCCGCCGCCGCCCCGCACGAGAGCTACCTGGCTATCTCCCTGGACATGAAGGCCGCCAAGCGACTCGTCTCCCAGGCCGGCGGCGGATTGCCCGGCGCCTTCACCGTGCTCGGGCAGACCACCGCCTCCGTCGCCCAGGCCGCGCGCGGCGCCGGGCTGATGGTCACCGGCTGGCTCACGGCCCGCGAGATCGCCGCCGTGGTCCGCACCGCGTACGACCCCAAGGCCCTGGCCGGACTGCAGCAGTGGTCCGAGCACGGCAGGGCCGAAGCCGAACCGGCCGCCGCAGGACCGGTCGTGCAGGTCGAGGAGTACGACCGAGTCATCACCGACAGCGCCCGGCACGCCACCTACTGGGTAGAGAACTGGCCGCGCACCGAAACCGGCGCCGGGTTCCTGCACGGGCTGATGTTCACCGCCGGCGTGCGCCGCTCCTTCTCCCTTATCTACGTGCCCCAGGGGCTCGAGTCGGCGCTGCGCGACGTGCAGCGCACCAAGGCCACGATCATCGCGGACGCCGCCGAGCGCCAGCGCCGCGGCCAGGTCGACTCCGAGGCCGACTCCGTCGAGTACGGGGACGTCAAGGAACGCGAAAGGCAGCTGATCGCCGGGCACGCCGACGTCGCCCTCACCGGACTCCTGACCGTCTCCGCCGAGACCGACGCCCAGCTCGACGCCGCGTGCGCGCAGATCGAGACCGCCGCCGTCTCTGCCCAGGTCGACCTTCGCCGCCTGATCTACCAGCAGCCCGAAGCCCTCACCCTCGCAGCGCTCCCCTTGGCCCGCACCGCCCTGTAGCCGAACCCTCGCCGCACCGCTGCGGCAGCAAGGACCCACCACTTGACCAACACCACGATCCCGCCCGGCGACGCCCACCCCTACCTGCGGGCCGCGACCGCCGGCATCCGCCACCACACCCGCCAGGCAGCCCGGAACCCCCTCCCCGCCGACCGCGCACACGTGGACGTCCTGCACAGCCACCTGACCGCCCTCCACCTCCTGATGGACCGGCTCGCCGAGACCACCCGGCCCCCGCATCCGGCAGCCGGAAGGCACATCGCCGACGCCCACCTGCGGCTGTGGCAAGCCGCAACCAGCCTCCACGAGGCCTTCCACACCCTCCCGGCCACCGGATCCGCCAGCGCCGACACGGGATGCCGCCCCGACCGGCTGCCCGAAGGCCCCCCGGTGCTCACCATCTGCCAGCGCCAGCTCGCCTCCGGGCACGCCATCCGCCGCAAGACCACCCCCGCCGACCACGGCCCCCGCCCGGCACGCACCGCCTGAGGGCAGCCCCCGGCAGAAACGATCCGCCCCCATGTCCCAGCACCGCCCCGGACGCCGCGCCCGCCGCGCCTCCGCAAGCCCCCTGTTCACCCCCCACGGCACCGACCGCAACACCCGCAAGGCAGCACGCCGCCAGCTCGCCGAAGCCCAGGCCAAAGCCCGCGCCGAATCCACCTCTCCCTCCGGCGAACACGACTCCGCCGAGTCGGAGATGCCCCTCCCCCTCTACTCCGCCGCCGGACGGCCCGGTGCCGCCTCCGCCCGCGGCAACAAGCTCCGGCTGCCCGCCCACCGCATGACCACCGCCGTCGCCGCCGGCGCCTATCCGTTCCTCGCCGAGGGCGGGCTGGGAGCCGACGGCATCTACATCGGGCGGGACGTCCACGCCGAAGCCGCCTTCACGTTCGATCCGTTCACGCTGTACGGCAAGGTCGACGGGTTCACCAACCCCAACGTCCTGCTGGCCGGTGTGATCGGCCAGGGCAAGAGCGCCCTCGCCAAGTCCTTCGCGCTGCGGTCGGTCGCCTTCGGATACCGCGTCTACGTCCCCTGCGACCCCAAGGGCGAATGGACTCCCGTCGCCCAAGCCCTCGGCGGCACCTCGATCGCGCTCGGCCCCGGCCTGCCCGGCCGCCTCAACCCCCTGGACGCCGCCCCACGGCCCCCGTCCGTGACGGAGGCCGACTGGGCAGGCGAGGTCCGAAAACGCCGCCTTCTGCTGCTCGGCTCCCTCGCCCGCACCGTCCTGGGCCGCGACCTAATGCCGATGGAGCACACCGCCCTCGACATCACCCTCGACGGCGTCGTCAAGGCCGCAGCCGCAGCCGGACGCACCCCGCTCCTGGGCGACATCGCCCACACCCTGGCCCAGCCCGCCCTCCTCGACCAGGCCGCCGGGACCATCTCCGGCCACCTCGGAGACGCTGCCCGCGACCTCGCCCACGCCATGCGCCGCCTGGTCCACGGAGACCTGGCCGGGATGTTCGACGCCCCCTCCACTGTCGCCTTCGACCCGGGCACCCCAATGCTGTCCATCGACCTGTCCCGCCTCGGCGGATCGGGCGACGACACCGCGCTCGTCCTCGCCATGACCTGCGCCTCCGCCTGGATGGAATCCGCCCTCACCGACCCGCGCGGCGGACGACGCTGGATCGTCTACGACGAGGCGTGGCGCCTGATGCGCCACCCCGCCCTGCTACAGCGCATGCAGTCCCAGTGGAAGCTCTCCCGCGGACTCGGCATCGCCAACCTCATGGTCATCCACCGGCTCTCCGACCTCCTGACCGCCGGCGACGCCGGGTCCCAGGGCCGCGCCCTGGCCGAAGGGCTCCTCGCCGACTGCTCCACCCGCATCATCTACCGCCAGGAAACCGACCAGGTCCACGCAGCCGCCACCCTGCTCGGCCTGACCTCCGTCGAGACCGAAGCCATCTCCCACCTCAGCCGCGGACGCGGCCTGTGGAAGGTCGCAGGCCGCTCCTTCATCGTCCAGCACCTGCTCCACCCCGCCGAGCAGACCTTGTTCGATACCGACTCCCGAATGCACTGAAAGGCCGTGAAACGCCCATTCCTGACATCACCAGCCCCGACTACTTCCTCCAGCTCGCCCGGACCGTGGACAGGGTCTTCGAGGACCTGCCAACGGCTGAGGAGCTGCGCCGGGGCGACGACATCAGCCCGGACATCCACAACGTCGTCAGCGACATCGCCGTCATCCTGAACGAGGTCTGCGACGAGCTCGCCACCGGAAACCGGCACGAAGCCGAAAGCCTCACCGGCTACAGCCACCCCGAACGCTTCGGCACCGCGTCCCTCGCCCAGTGCGCGCCTCCCCTCGGAACGGCGCTCGCTCACCTCAGCCAGGTCGTGGACCGCCTCGGCTTCCTCCACGAGAACATCCGGCACTCCTCCACCGGACGCACCCCTCCGCCCGGCGACATCAGGATCGTCATCCAGGAGCATCTCGACCAGGCCAGCACCTCGCTGCGTACCGCAGCCCAGCAACTGCGCGGCAAGGCAACCGAGATCACCCGCGTGTTGCCCGCCCACGCAGACCGCCTCCTGGCCCACTACACGTACACACCAGCACCCCAGGCCATCACGCCCGCACCCGGCCGGGCCCGATGACCTCGCATCAAGAGCCGGAGACGGGTCGGCTAACAGTGCGTCCGCCGGCGCCCCTGCCTGATCACCGCAACATCCACGAGCCCAGCTGGCAGCGGGCCTGGGCCCGGTTCGGCCATGTGACCACTCCGCTGCGCGCACGCGGCCTGAGCTGCGATGTCCAGTACGGACTGGACGACTGGATCGTCTACGCCTGGCCGCCCGGACACGACTCCGCCGTCCTCGTCGGAAGGCAGAACGGCTGGCTGGCCACACACCAAACTCCGGCCGAGAGCCCGACCTCGATGACAGTCCTGTACGACACCACGGTCTCCCTTGGCCCCGACGACTTCGCCGACGTCGAGCCACTGCTCGCCGCGGTCGACGAGCTCCTCGCTCGGCTCGCCCGCGCACAGTCACCAGTGACAGCCCCCGGCCTGCACGTGGCCGAAGTCCCTCCCCCTCCAGTGGCTGGGCGCGGCACTCGCAGCCGCTGACCGACCCGCCTCCGCCCTTTCAGGAAGGTTCCCCGTGTACCACCCCGTCAGCATCCACATAGGACTGCATACCGCCGGACCGATGTCCCTGCCTCTTACCGACCCGGCGCAACGCGTCCTGTGGTCACGGGGGTTCACCTACTGCTCCCGGCTCGATGCGTACACCGCGCCGGCCTCGCTGCCCGTCGAGCAGCAGGAGCACCTCGTGCACCAGGCCGTGCACGCGCTGCAGCCGCTCGGTGTTCCCGTAGCCCACTTCCATCACCCGGCGGGCGGGAAGTGACCCAGGGAGGCTCCGAAGAGACCTTCGTACAGGCGGCCTTCCGGCGCCCGCCGACCGTCACCACCTCCCTGGAGGCGTTCACCGCCGAGCTCGCGCCCCGCCTGGGCGCCGCGTGGAGCCATACAGCCCTGCCGACGCCCTACCGGTGGAGCCACGTCGACAACCGGTTCTGGGACATGGAAGACGGAGTCCTCGGGCGTGCGCTGCGCGAGGACGGTGATCATCTGCGTGCGCGGGCCGTCCTCACCCATGCGCACGGCCTGCAGCTCTACATCGTCCAGCGGCCTCACCGGGCGGGTCAGCTCCTCGTCGGTGCGCTGCTTCCGGCAGGGGTGTTCGAGTACGGCACGATCGAGCCCCCTCGAGCCCTCGCGGTTCCCTGTGACCCCGCCCGTGGCGCCTCCGCGGTTCGGCGCCGGCTCCTTCCGCACTACCGGATCGCGGCGATGCGCGTGGCCAGCAGTACCAGATTCAAGCAGGCGCAGCACGTCGCGATCGGCCGATCGGCCGACGGCTGGCCGGTCGCCGACGCGGTCATGCCGCGCGCCGTGCGGGCTCTGCTCCATGAGGACGGACGCTGGAACCTGAACCCGGGCACCGGCCTGTGCGTCGCGGTCGGCCCCTCTCCACTCACACCCGAAGCCCTCATCCAGGAAGCCACAGACCGGCTCCGGGGCCTCGGCTTCAACGTCACGGTCACCGACCGGCATCCGCTGGAGGTCCACCTCCGCTCTCCGGGCCGGGCCGTCGCCGCGCCGAGCACCCTGTTGCCGCCCTCTCCGCCCAGCAGCCCCGGTCGAACCCGCTGACCCCGAGCATCCGTCGCCGATACCCGCCACGTCTCGCTGGAGAACCCCGCTGTCCACTCGCTCCTTCATCGCCCGCCCCACCAAGACCGGTGGCTACAACGGCATCTACGTCCATTCGGACGGGATCCCCAGCCACCACCTGCCCTTCCTACTCACCGCCCACCAATACAAATTCAACGGCGACCTCGACGCCATGTCCCGGCACCTGATCGACGACGTCGCCATCAGCTGGGACGAACTGGGCACCGACCTCCTCGACCACGCTCCCCCGGAGCTGTTCCTCGCGCTCACCGGCGGCGAGACGTGGCCGAGCCGAGAGCCCGAGAACCTCTTCACCCTGGACGGCTCGCCCCCGCAGCGGATGACCGTCACCCCCGAAGGCACAGGCGATCTGGAGTGGGGATACGTGCTGCACCCGCACGGAATCGAGGTCATCAGCCTGAGCGAACAGGACCGCGGCCCCGTCGTCGGATGGGCGACCGACCCCCTCTACCCGTTCAGCGACCACCCGTCGATGTGGGCACCGGCGGCGCCCGCCCAGGACCGTCCGCTCCGGACCTCACCCAAGCTGTCCACCACCCCGACCGCCCCGAGCGACGCCGCCCCATCGCGCACCGCACGCCGCTGATCCACAAGGAGCTGCCCTGCACGAACAGTTCGTCGTCGGCACGCACCCCACGTACGGGTACGTCGCCTCCGCCCAAGGAATCCCCGACCACATCAGCCAGTGGTACCTGACCCGCCTCGGGTTCCAGCCCGTTCAGGGCCTGCAGGGCGTGTACCTGCTGACGGCACCCACCCACGAAGGAGCCCGCCGCTCCCGCCAGGCCGTCGAGAGCCTGCGCAGCAGTGGGTACCGCGTCCACGCCGACTACTCCCTCGACCCCGCGAACACCAAGGCCGTCCAAACCGGGCCGGTCCGGGACCCACGCGAGTGGTACCGCGTCGGCGTTCCGCAGGCCGCCGCCACCGCCTCGCCCCAGTACGCCACCGCACGAGCCTGGGGCTCCAAGCCGCCGCAGACCACGCCGGTCACCCACACACCGGCCGCATCCACGCAGCCCGCCCGCACCCGCTGACACGAGAAAGATCCAACCTGCCCATGCTCACCACCACCTACGACGGGCCCGGGAGCAGCGAGCTGCGCCGCCGGGCCGCCCAGGAGGCCGCCGCCTTCCTGCACGGCCTGCCGGTTTCGCGCGATCCCGCTGCCCCGCTGCGCGCCTGCACCGAGGCCATGTCTCAGGCCACGACACCCGCCGAGGTCCACGCTCTGACCGAACTGGCCGCCGGCGGCGAGGAGGCCGGCCTAATCGTCCTGCGGAACCTGCTGCGCGCCGCCGGCATCCGCTGCCGGGAACAGGGCCACGCCCAGCTCGCCGCCCGCTACGACCGCACGAGCGACCTCCTCGAGATCGCCGACCGGGCGCTCTTCCAGCTCGGTGTCGACCTGCTGGCCAGCGCCTACAACGCCGGGCCGGACAGAGCCAATCCTCCTCCGGCTTCCGTCGGCTACGACGAGGGAGAGTCCACCTGACATCCTCCGAGATCACCCTCTACACCAGCCACCACCACGGCATCGTCGCCCTCGTATCCGGCGAGTCCTTCCGCTGGGCCCGCACTGCCCTTCAGCTCGCCGGGTTCGAGAAGGACCGTGACGGCAACTACGTCATGCCGCTGATCGACGCCGACCGTGCCCGCCAGGCCCTGGCCGCGCTCTCAGAGACCTCACGCTCGTGCCAGAGCACCGTCATCGCGGCCGACCAGCGCTACATCGGCGACTTCGCACTCGATGTCAGCAAGCACCTGCCCGGCCAGTGGAAGGTGAAGGTCGAGAACTACCCGCACCCCGCGGCGCGGGGCGACCTCCTCTCGTACCTGTGGACGACCGAACCCAACCTCCGTTTTGTGGAGAACCGGCGCGCACCAGCTGCCGCGATCCTGCAGTCCGAGGACGGGGCCGAACTCGGCATCGTCTACAACCCCCGCCACCGCGTGTACGACGTCGGGATGCTCGTCCCAGCGGACATGTACCTGGACGAGACCGTCACGCCACCGCCCATGATCACCGTGCATCCGACCCCCGTCCCCGCCGCCCGGACGATCGCCTCCAGCCTGCTCGTCGACTACCACCGAGCCGTCTTCGAGATGCAGTTGAACCACCTGGACGATGACCTCGCCTGGGCGCAAGAGGAGTTCGAGCCCGGGACCGTCCAAGATCCTCCCCCGCGCGACCTGGCCGACGCCTTCGACCGATTCACCTCGATCGCGCCGCACATCATCGCCTCCCTGCGTACCGGCGACGCTCCCGCCCTTGATGAGCACGACACGGCGTTCCTGGAGGACCTGGACGCCGCGTTCGGCCAGCCGCGCCCGGGCACCGAGGACGCGGGGAAGGCACGGGAGAACCCGAGCCTCGATCTGCTGTCGATGTGGATGACCGAAGGCGGAGGTCTAGTCGAACTTGCCCGGACCGCCGTCCGCACCGCACCCGCACAGACCGCCCTGGGCCCCGTCCGCGCCGTGAAGACATCTGGAGGGCTTCCCGCTCCTCCCCCGCGGGCCGGCATCGCCCTCAACCGCCGATAGACCACTGGAGCCGCCATTTCCCTCCCTCCGACGCCGCCCCCGCACGAGGCGGTCAACGCCCTGACCGGCTGGGGCACCCGGTTCTCGGTCATCACGCTCAGCTGCGAGCTTGCCCTGGAACGCCTCCACAACCGCCACGGCGACACGCTCGACGAGCACGCTGCCCAAGCCGTCGAGGCGAAACGCAACCGGGAACTCGCCGAACTCTTCGGCGACCTGCGGCCCTACGTGGCCACCTTGCTCACCCAGGCGCGTGCCGGAATCGAGGCCATGCCTCCCGCACCCCACCACGCGGGCTGGCAGCTCCTGGTCTCCGACCTCGCCCACGCCGCGGATACAGCCGTACGCATCCTGGACGAACACCCTCCGAGCCAGGACTCCGCGGCCCGCGACGCACGACTGTGGCCCTACCTGCGGACCTGGGGCGAACACGACGTGCTCCTGCGCGACCTGGCCCTCCAGCCGGCCCAGCCACCGCGCCCGGGACTGCAGCTCACGGGAGAGGAGCAGGAGTGGTGGGCCGCCCGGGCACGCGCAGCTCGCAGCCGTCATCTGCTCCGGCCCCAGGAGTCGCGATACGACGCCACAGGCCGCCAGCTCACCCTCGCCGTGTTGCCGTACCCGGACGAGGACGAAGAGGTCGTCCTGATCCTCGCCGGGGACATCGACAGCCCCCACATGCAGGTGCTGGGCTGCTACGACACCGACGACGAAGCCATCCGGGACCTTCCGCCGGCGGTCCCGCCCGGGGTGCTCTTCCCCGACGGGCACGCGCCAGCACCGCTCGAGCTCCCCGGGCTCCCTCTCGCCCAGCTGACGCGCGACGTCATCGACGCGCAGCACAGCGCCTCCGTCGCCGAGGCGATCTCCTACGTCACCGACCGGCCGCCCCACGCCCCCGCCGGGCACATCGCCCAGCTCACCGAGTTCCTCGACACCTGCGCCACCTGGGCCGGCGCGCTGGACACCCGGGCCGGGCACGAGATCGCTGTCCGCCTGCGAATCCTCTCCACACAGACCGGTCACCTGCTCCAAGACCTCACGCGCGTCGGAGAGCAGCTGGAGGACGCCGTGGCCGTCCTGCCGCCACACCGCACCCCCGCCCCCCGGCATCTGCCCACGCCTCGCCCACCAGCCATCACCACCACACCCGTGGCCGCGGCACCTCCGGTGAGCCCGACCTCCACGCACCGCCGCTAGCGGTCGGCCCGGCGCCCACTCCCCGCACGCCTTCTGACGGAAAGCCCTGCCCTGTTGACCCTGGCCGATCACCCGACCACCATCCCACCGCCCGCCACGTACAGCGCCGTCCTAGGGAGCCGGCACGTCCTGCGCCTGCTCGGCGGCACCCTGACCGGACGCCTGCCCAACGGCATGGTCCCCGTCGGACTCGTCCTGTGGATCACCGGAGGTGGTGGATCACTGGCCTTCGCCGGCCTGCTCGCCGCGCTGTACGGGCTGGCGTCCGGGCTGTCCCAGCCGGTCAAGGGCAGGCTGATGGACCGCTACGGCCAGACCCATGTCTCCGCCCCGGCGGTGCTGCTGAACTCCGGCTGCCTGGCCGCGCTCCCCTGGATCGGAGCGGACGGGCACCCGGCGGTGGTGACCGCGGTGGTGGGGGTCGCGGGCCTGGTCACGGCGCCGCTGGAATCCGGGCTGCGGGCGTTGTGGCCGACCGTCGTGCCCGACCCCGGACAGCGCCGGATCATCCAGGCCCTGGACACCGGCTCGCAGGGGCTCCTCTACATCACGGGCCCGCTGCTCGCCTCCTGGCTAGCCACCACACACGGCCCCGACACCGCGCTGACCGCGACCGCAGCACTCGGGCTCGTGGGCACGGCGGTCGTCCTGACCGCCGCCCCGTCACGGACCTGGCGCCCCGCCACCGCAGACGGGGCAGCGGGAAGCGGGCGCCTGATCGGGGCCGGCCTGGTCCTGCTGTGCACCGCGCTGGCGGGAACGGGCTTCGCGCTCGGCGCGATGACAGTGTGGGCCGCGGGCATGGCCGCCGCCCACGGGCTGGCCATGCTTTCCGGGGTACTGCCTGCCGCGTTCTCCACCGGCAGCTTCATCGGCGGCCTGATCTACGCCCGCAGGACATGGCCCGGCACGACCACCACCCAACTCATCACCACCAGCGCTCTGTTCTTCATCGGCTGGGTTCCGCTCCTGACCCAACCCGAGCCTCGGGCCGCCATCGCCCTCGCGGTCCTCCCGGGGCTGTTCCTCACCCTGATCATCACCAACGGCTTCCACACCGTCGACTCCCTTGCCCCCGCCTCCCGCACCACCGAGGCGTACGCCTGGCTGATCCTGTCGGTCGGCACCGGCCAGGCCGCCGGAACCGCGCTCGCCGGCGCCCTCTCCGGGCACCCCTACGTCCTGGCCGGGCTCCCCGGCGCCGGAGCCGCTACCTCCCTGGCCATCCTCATCCTCGCCCGCCGCAAGCTCGGCCCCGGCCGCAGCCTCGGCCGTCACCGGCGAACCCGCCAGGCCAAGAACCCCAACTCACACATCTTCGAAGGGAATTCACGCATGGCTGTACGAACCGAATGGAAGATCGTCCACAGCTGTGGACACAGCACCACCCGGGACCTGTCGGACCGTCCCGCCGACAAGCGGGCCGGATTCGCCCGCTGGCTCGGAGAGCGGGACTGCACCGACTGCTGGAAGGCCGCCCGCGACTCCGACACCGCCGCGAAGGAGGAATGGCTCGCCGCCAAGCGCGCCGAGGAGCAGCAGGCTGCGGTCGCCTGGGCGGAGCAGTTCGACATGCCGCCGCTGGAGGGTCCGGAGCGGGCTCTGGCCTGGGGCGAGCGTTCCCGCTACCAGCTGGTGACCACCTCGTACACCGCACTGGTCGCCGAGGGATCCTGGGACGAGGCGGACTGGTCGGTCATGGAGGAGAAAATCCGTACGGTCACCCGGGCCGGCTGGTGGATCGACCAGCGCGACGCCGAGGGCACGGACCTTCCCGAGCTCCTCGACGCGGCCACGACGGAGGACCGGGGGACGGAAAACCCGTTCCGGTAGCCGGGGCGAGGCCCATATATAGCCGACGATCCCCGGTCAGCCAAACCGGGGATTCTCCAGACCATTGAAGTACTTCACCAGCCGCTCCCCGCGGCACCTTCGTGGAAGGACTTCTGCCGTGCCCGACGCCAGCCGCGCCGCGTTCATACCCGCCGACGCGATCACCCCCGACCGGGACATCACCCACGAGCACTTCGCCCCCGGCGACCGGATCGTGGTCATCAAAGGTGTGGACGACGGCACCCTGTGGGGCGACGCGATGACGGTGGTCACCCCGTCCTGGCACACCCCGACGAACGAGGACGGGTGGCGCCTGCGGAACCCCGAGGGAGGCGCCCGCAGCTTCATCACCGGACACCCCCGCTACCTCGTCCACCTCTCCGCGCACTGCCCCGACTGCCTGATCTACCAGCGGGCCCTGCAGGACTACCTGGTCCCGAGGTTCCCCGGCAGCGAACCCGTCGACATGGGCTGGTACTCGATCACCGAGCTGAACCAGCTCCTCCACGTCGCCGACGGCCGGGCCGGCAGCCGGTGATCCCCACGGTGCACGAGCGAAGCACGTCCTGTGTGGACGGGCTCGCCGCAGCGCTGGGCCGGCCCGTCAGCGGCCAGGAAGGGCTGACCACCGAGGGCACGATCGTCGCCCACTGGCGGTACCTCAAGTGGTTCACCGACGAGGACCGGATCTGGACCTCGTCCGAGTGGGCCCAGCACATCGACGACCCGCACAGGCAGCATCCGTTCCCCGCCGACTACCGGGGCGACCCCCGCGTCATCTTCCATGTGAGCGTCCGCCTGCACCCCAAGGACCGGGAGCTCACGCCCGCCGAATGGTCCGAGGTCGGCTGCCGGCTCGCGCGCGTCGCAGGGATCGCCCCGCCCGGCGACCCGAACTCCGGCCGGTGGATTGCTGTTCGAGAATGGCCCGACCGTCTCGACCTGCTGGCCAACCTGATCCGCGAAGACGGCAACCCGGCGACCGTGCCTCGGCAAGTGCACCACGTCCTGGCTGCGGAATGCCGGCGCATCGAAGCGGACCTCGGCCTGCTCTCCCCGCACGAGCACCACGTCAGCCCCTTCAAAGCCAACATGCTGACCGCTACGAACTCGACCACCGAGCGGCTCGACCCCAGCCTCGCAGCGCACCTGTCCGACGAGGCCCACCGGCACCTGGCCGTCGCGCGCCGCCTCATGGAGAGGGCAGGTCAGCATCTCGGCGCCCCTGTCCCCAGCCCTGCCCCACTCCTCCCCGCCGGCTTCCCCGCGCCCCGTTCCCCCCGGGGCCGCTGACCGGCTTCCCCCTTGCAGAAAGCATTCTCTTCGTGGCCCTTGCCCACCGCGTCCTGACCATCCGGCGCGATCCGCACTCCGGTGAAGTCCTCGCCCGTGGAGGCGATCCGGAAGCCCACAGCCTCCTGGAGCGCACCGGGTTCGTCCCCGTGGTCCGCCGCCATGAGAGCTACCACCGTCTGCCCACCGGCCTCGGCCAGGATGAGGAGATCCGCCTCGCCACCCGGGCCGTAGCCCGCTTGCAAACCGTCGGCTACGACCTCGACACCGACCCCGTCTTCGCCACCGAGCGACGCGAACCGCATTACCTCGCCCTCGGCGACCAAGTCCGACACCTCGCGGTCCGGATCCGGGAAGCTGAGAACACCGAAGAGGTGGCTGACACCCTCACGGAGCTGACCGCCACCCACGACGGGATCATGGCGGCGCTCACCACGGTCCTGCACACCGCGGCCGACTTCCTGCAGGACCTCGGACATCCCGTGGACCCGCACACGGCCGCCCGGTTGCGCCACCTGGCCGACGAGCAACTCCACGTCCTCGCCTCCGAACTGGGGCACGTCCGCAACGATCTCGCCGACCGTCACGCCGTACACCCCCACCGTGCGCCCTGCCCGCAGGAAGTCGCCGGTGACGAGCTCGAGAAGTCGGCTTCCTGCCCCTGTCCCGCGCCCGCCCGTATCCCCACCACGCCCAGCGCACCGGCCGCCGCTCTGCCCGCCCCGGCCGGCCGCCGCCGCTGACCCGCCCCGATCCCGCCCGAGGAACCCATGCCCGACCACGCCCCCGAAGAGCTCGACTCTTTCGCCGCCATCCTCACCGAGCTCCTGCCCGGCACCTGGACCCGGGAACTGCGCCAGCACACCGCCCACGACGACCAGTTCTTCCTCACCGCCGACGTCTGGGACATGAACCGCGTCGCCGACGCCCTCGCCCAGCACCACCTGAAGCAGGACGTCATCCTCACCCGCGACGACGGTCGGCGCCTGTTCCTGATGGACCACCCCCACTACGAAGACGAGTTCCTCGTCGCCGCCATGGCCCCCTCCGACACCCACGCGGAGGCGTTTCGCGGGGTGGCGGAGCCGGACGGAATCACGATCCCCGCCGACCCCGCGCAGGCCGTCTTTGTCATCGCCACCCAGCTCCTGCCTCGCTACGAGACCGCTCTGGCCCAGGTCCAGGACAACGCCCTGCGACTGGACCGCGCCTCCGCCCAGCCCGACACCCTGGTGCTGACCTGGACGGAATCCGGCGACCTCACTGCCACCACCGACCGATCGGAGGTGGCCGAGGTCCTGACCGCCCACGGATTCGTCCACGACCCCGGCCAGCAGACGTACGTCGCCTCTGGAGACGACACCGCTCACCAGGCTCAGTGCGTACGGGCGGCCGGCGCCGCGCTCGGCGCCCTGAACATCGGTGTGACCCTGCGCAACGCGCCCCAACGGGGCACGCCGGCAACGAAGCCGCTGCCCGCACCACGCCCGGCTGCGGCGAACACCGTGCGCTCCCGGTGACGGACAGCGCAGAGCCCGACTTCCTCGTCCTCGGCTACGTCACCATCACCCGCGACCCGCGCACCCAGCTTGTGGTGGCCAGCCGGTGCACACCGGAGGTCGTGGGCATCCTGGAGACCGTCGGCCGCTTCCGCGAGGCTCCGGGACCGCGCGGTCCCTTCATCCGCCAGCCGCACGATATGCCCGTCGACCAGCAGCGTCACTACGCGACCGCCGCGGCGCAGGCCCTCCTGATCTCAGGGTTCAGCGTCTACCTGGACCCGTCCCTGAACACGCTCGCCAGCCCCGACGGGGACCGGGCAGCGGCGCACCGCTACCTCGACCAGCTCACCGAGCGGGCCCGCAAGGCCACCGACGACGAGCAAGTAGCGGAGATCCTGGCCGAAGTGGCCGCGCCCGCCGCCGAGGGCCTGCTGTCCCACCTGGTGGAGACCCTGATCACGACCTGGGTCGCCTGGAGCCAGCGCACGGAGGGGCCCCTCTACACGGACGGCCTCGCGATGCGGCTGATGGAAACCACCAGCGGCCTCTCGCGCGGCGGTGACGAGATCCGGAACATCCGCAATCAGGCCGCCGCCAAGCCGGCCGCCTCTCAACCGCCTTCACCTCCAGGCCCAGCGGCATCGCCGCCCGCCCGGGGACGCTGACCCCGCCGCCCTCCACACCCGAAACGGTCATGCCTCCACGACACCATCGAACTGATCTCGCGGCCTTCGCGGACGGCGTCGCCGCCCGCCTGCCCGATACCTGGACCAGCACCTACACCCGTCACGCCGCCTACCACGACCAAATCGACACCACGAACTCGGTGTGGGACATGGGAGCCGTCGGCTACGCCACCTCCAACTTCGTCCTGGGCCACCAGGCCGTGCTCGCCCGAGCCGACGGAGCACGCCTGCTGCTCTTCGACCGCCCTTTGTACCGGCACCAGTTCATGATCGGGGCGCTCGAACCGGACGCCCCTGACGACGCCTTCTACCAGGTGGACGAACCCAACGGCATCGCCGTGCCCGCCGACCCCGCCCGCGCCGCCGCCCAGGTCGCCCGCAGGCTGCTCCCCCGCTACGAGAAGGCGCTGCGCCAGGTCCGGCACAACACCGCCCACCCGGTGCCCCGCAGGCCCGAACCGGCGCTGATCAACGGGGCGGTGAGCATGGCCTGGCACCCGGACGGGGCCGTCGGCGCCGTGACCGGAGTGCCCGAGGCAACTGCGGTCCTGTACGGCGCCGGATTCGGGTACCACCCCTATCACCGGCAGTTCCTGCTTCCGGCGTCGTACGGCGACCGCGAGCAGATCGCCCGCGTCCAGGCCGTCTCCCAGCAGCTGGCCCGTATCGGCGTCGGCGTCACCATGCGCCCGGCCCGGCCGGCCCCCGCGCCCACGGCGCTGCCCGCTCGCCCGCCGGCCCCGGCTGTCGCCTCTGCGACCCGCTGATCCACCCACCACCGTGAGGAGATCCCCTCGTGGGAAATCTGGCCGACGAATCCGGCACCGACGTCGAGATATACCGACGGGCCCACACCCCCGGCAGCGTGCACATCGTCAGCCGCAGCGACGCCCCCGAAGAACTCCTGGCCCTCCTCGACCGTGCCGGCCTTGAACGCCACACCGAGGCGACCTCCGGCCCCGTCTACGTCTGGCACGAAACCCCCGAAGGCCTGAGCCAGCGCGCCCAGAACCGGCTCGCCACCCGCGCGGCGCTCCCGCTGCTCATCGCCGACTACAAGGTCAACATCGACCCGGACGTGTACGACGTGACCGCCTGGGCCCGAGCAATGGCCGAGCACCGCACACGACAGGCCGGCGCCCGAACCGGACTGGCCACCGTAGTACCGCCGCAGGGGCCACACGGCTCCCCACCTCGATCCCGCTGACGACGCCGTCCCCGGCTCTCCCCCGGGCCGGGGACGGTTCCAGCCCGCCCCACCTGGAGCATCACGATCCAGCAGACCCCCCACCGACTGCC
>NZ_JBHWBP010000148.1:0-17698 GCF_042735575.1 Streptomyces sp. NPDC059564
CCCGGGCGCCCCCCCACGCCGCCCCCCCCCCCCCCCCACCACGCCGTCCTAGAGGGTGCCGGTGAGGGCTTCCGGACGGATCGGCGTCTTGTTGATCTCCAGACCGGTCGCCTGCCGGATCGCCGCGATGACGGCCGGGGTGGAGGAGAGGGTCGGGGCCTCGCCCATGCCGCGCAGGCCGTACGGGGCCTTCGGGTCGGCGAGCTCCAGGACGTCGACCGGGATGGTCGGGGTGTCGAGGATGGTCGGGATCAGGTAGTCCGTGAAGGAGGGGTTGCGCACCTTCGCGGTCTTCGGGTCCACGATGATCTCTTCCATGATCGCGACGCCGAGACCCTGGGTGGTACCACCCTGGATCTGGCCGACCACGGAGAGCATGTTGAGCGCCTTGCCGACGTCCTGGGCGGTCGCCAGCTCGACGACCTTGACCAGGCCGAGCTCGGTGTCCACCTCGACGACCGCGCGGTGCGCGGCGAAGGTGTACTGGACGTGGCCGTTGCCCTGGCCGGTGACCAGGTCGAACGGGACGGTCGGGTGGTGACGGTACTCGAGCTCGAGGTCGATCGCGTCCTCGCCCTCCAGGATGTCGGCGATGTCCGCGAGGACCTCGCCGCCGTCGGTGACGACCTTCCCGCCTTCGAGCAGCAGCTCGGCCGTGGCCCACGCCGGGTGGTACGAGCCGTTCTTGCGGCGGCCGATCTCCAGCAGGGCCTCGCGGACCGCCTCACAGGTGTTCTTCACGGCGCCGCCGGTCATGTACGTCTGCCGGGAGGCGGACGTGGAACCGGCGGAGCCGACCTGCGTGTCGGCCGGGTGGATGGTCACCTGCGTGACACCCAGCTCCGTACGGGCGATCTGCGCGTGGACGGTGATGCCGCCCTGGCCGACCTCCGCCATGGCCGTGTGGACCATCGCGACGGGCTCGCCGTTGATGACCTCGAGGCGCACGCGGGCGGTCGAGTAGTCGTCGAAGCCCTCGGAGAAGCCGACGTTCTTGATGCCGACCGCGTAGCCGACGCCGCGGACGACGCCTTCACCGTGGGTGGTGTTCGAGAGGCCGCCGGGCAGCGCGCGGACGTCCGCGTTCTCGCCGGCGGTCTCCCACTGGCGCTCCGGCGGCAGCGGGCGGGCCTTGACCCGGCGCAGCAGCTCGGCGACGGGCGCCGGGGCGTCCACGACCTGGCCGGTGGGCATGACCGTGCCCATCTCCATGGCGTTCAGCTGGCGGAACTCGACCGGGTCCATGCCCAGCTTCGCCGCGAGCTTGTCCATCTGGGCCTCGTACGCGAAGCAGGCCTGGACGGCGCCGAAGCCGCGCATCGCGCCACAGGGCGGGTTGTTCGTGTAGAGCGCGATGGCCTCGATGTCCACGTCCTCCAGGACGTACGGACCGACCGAGAGGGAGGAGGCGTTGCCCACGACCGCCGGGGAAGCCGACGCGTACGCGCCGCCGTCCAGGACGATCTTGCACTTCATGTGCGTGAGCTTGCCGTCCTTGGTGGCGCCGTGCTCGTAGTAGAGCTTCGCCGGGTGGCGGTGCACGTGTCCGAAGAAGGACTCGAAGCGGTTGTAGACGATCTTGACCGGCTTGTTCGTGGCCAGGGCCAGGAGGCAGGCGTGGATCTGCATCGAGATGTCCTCGCGGCCGCCGAAGGCACCGCCGACGCCCGAGAGCGTCATGCGGACCTTCTCCGGCGGCAGGCCCAGGACCGGGGCGATCTGCCCGAGGTCCGAGTGCAGCCACTGGGTGGCGACGTACAGCTCGACGCCGCCGTCCTCGGAGGGCACGGCCAGGCCGGACTCCGGGCCGAGGAAGGCCTGGTCCTGCATGCCGAAGGTGTACTCGCCCTCGACGATGACGTCGGCGCGCTTGCGGGCCTCTTCCACGTTGCCGCGGATGATCGGCTGGCGGTGCACGATGTTCGGGTGCGGGACGTGACCGATGTGGTGGTCGTCGCGGCCCTCGTGGATCAGCGGCGCGCCGGGGGCGAGGGCGGAGGCCTCGTCCGTGACGAGCGGCAGCTCCTTGTAGTCGATCTTGATCTTGGCGGCCGCGCGGCGGGCGGTCTCCGGGTGGTCGGCGGCCACGAGGGCGACCGGCTCACCGTGGTGGCGTACCCGGCCGTTGGCGAGGACCGGCGTGTCCTGGATCTCCAGGCCGTAGTTCTTCATCTCGGCCGGCAGGTCGTCGTACGTCAGCACCGAGTACACGCCGGGCATGGCGAGCGCCTCGGAGATGTCGATGGAGACGATCTCGGCGTGGGCGACGGTGCTGCGCAGGGTCTGGCCCCACAGCATGTCCTCGTGCCACATGTCCGAGGAGTACGCGAACTCACCGGTGACCTTGAGGGTGCCGTCCGGGCGGAGCGTGGACTCGCCGATGCCGCCCTTGTTGTGCTTCTGGCTGACGTTCGTCGGAGCGCCTGCGGGCACGGTGCGGGTGTTCTGAGCCATGGTCAGACCGCCTCTGACTGACGGGCGGCCGCGAGGCGGACCGCGTCGAGGATCTTCTCGTAGCCCGTGCAGCGGCAGAGGTTGCCGGACAGGGCCTCACGGATGTCCTGGTCGGACGGGGAGGAGTTCTCTTCCAGCAGCGCGTCGGCCTGGACCAGGAGGCCCGGGGTGCAGAAACCGCACTGGACGGCGCCGGCGTCGATGAACGCCTGCTGGATGGTGGAGAGCTCGACGCCCTCACCGGTCTGGGAGTCGGCCGGCTTGGCCGCCCACTGCTTGGCCGCGTCCAGGGAGACGCCCTTGCCGCCACAGCCGCCGCCGGTGCCGCAGGCACCGCCGTGGCCGTGCTCCTCGCGCTGCTTGGCGAACTCCGCCAGGCCCTCGACGGTCACGACGTCGCGGCCCTCGACCTGACCGGCCGCGACCAGACAGGAACAGACCGGCACGCCGTCGAGGCGGACGGTGCAGGAACCGCACTCGCCCTGCTCACAGGCGTTCTTCGAGCCCGGCAGGCCCAGACGCTCGCGCAGCACGTAGAGAAGGGACTCGCCCTCCCACACGTCGTCGGCTTCCTGCTGACGACCGTTGACAGTGAAATTGACGCGCATGGTTACGCAGCCCCTTCAAGCGAGCGGCCGTTGGTGCCGCGGTACTGCTCCCACGTCCAGACGAGCTGGCGGCGAGCCATGATGCCGACCGCGTGACGGCGGTACTTCGCCGTGCCGCGAACGTCGTCGATCGGGTTGGCCGCGCCGGAGGCGAGGTCACCGAACTGCTTGGCGATCGACGGGGTGATGACCTTGCCCGACTCCCAGAAACCGCCCTCTTCGAGCGCGGCGTTCAGGAACTCCTCGGCGGCCTTGGCGCGGATCGGGGTCGGCGCGGCCGATCCGATGCCCGTACGGACCGTGCGGGTCTCGGGGTGCAGCGCCAGACCGAACGCGCAGACGGCGATGACCATCGCGTTGCGGGAGCCGACCTTGGAGTACTGCTGGGGGCCGTCCGCCTTCTTCACGTGGACGGTCTTGATGAGCTCGTCGGCGGCGAGCGCGTTGCGCTTCACGCCGGTGTAGAACTCGTCGATCGGGATCAGGCGGGAGCCTCGTACGGACTCCACCTCGACCTCGGCGCCCGCCGCGAGCAGCGCGGGGTGCGAGTCGCCGGCCGGCGAGGCGCAACCGAGGTTGCCGCCGACACCGCCGCGGTTGCGGATCTGCGGGGACGCGACCGTGTGCGAGGCGAGCGCGAGACCGGGCAGCTCCGTGCGGAGGTTCTCCATGATCTGCGTGTACGGGACGGAGGCACCCAGACGGACCACGTCCTCGCCGACCTCCCACTCCCGCAGGAGACCGATGCGGTTCAGGTCCAGGAGGTACTCCGGCCGGCGGTGGTCGAAGTTGATCTCGACCATCACGTCGGTGCCACCCGCAATCGGCACAGCTGTGGGGAACTCGGCCTTAGCGGCGAGCGCCTCCTCCCAGCTGGCGGGGCGAAGGAAGTCCATGAGCGGCTCTCTTCTTCTTCATCGTGTCGTTCACTTCAAGCCAGGAGGCCATAAGGCCCTCGACTGGTCGTTCACGTGCTGTTAACGCGGTGTGGACTCAGTACACCGGCCGCCTATCCCCCGGGTGCAGTCACCGAAACCATGAAGGAGTTGGCTGACGGCCTCCCTCGTCTTGTAGATTCGTATGAAAGGCAGGATGCGACGACCTGCCCGATTTCCAACGGCAACATTCGAGACAGATCGGCGGCGACATCATGCGGCTGCGCGCACTGCTGGAAACCGAGGCGCTGGGGCTGCGGCTGCTGGGCGGCGAGGACGAACTCGACCGGACGGTCCGCGGGGTCATGACGACCGACCTGAGGGATCCCAGCCGATACCTCTCCGGGGGCGAACTCGTCCTCACCGGCCTGGCCTGGCGAAGAAATTCAGCCGACTCCGAGCCGTTCGTACGAATCCTCGCGAGCGCGGGCGTCGCGGGCCTCGCGGCGGGCGAGGCGGAGCTGGGAGACATCCCGGATGATCTGGTATCAGCCTGTCGGCGCAACCGGCTCCCGCTGTTCGCCGTGAACGAAGACGTTGCATTCGCCACCATCACGGAGTACGTGGTGCGGCAGGTCTCCGGGGAGCGCGCGGGCGATCTGGCGGCCGTCGTCGACCGCCACCGACGCCTGATGACATCCGGTCCGGCAGGGGGCGGACCCGATGTGGTGCTCGATCTGCTCACCACGGACCTCGATCTGCGGGCCTGGGTGCTCTCCCCGACCGGACGGCAGATCGCCGGGGCAGGGGAGCCGCTGGCTCCGGGCGTCTGCGCGGCGCTGGCGAGCGAACACCTCGCGGCGGTCCGGACCGGCCGCAGGGGCCCGCACCGGATGTCCATCCAGGGTATTACGTACTCCCTGTTCCCGATCAGGGGACACGGCCGCGGGCCGGGCCCCGCCGCCCGTGACGTGCGCGAGAGCGTGCTGTCGGACTGGCTGCTGGCCGTCGAGGCGGACGCGGGCGACTGGCCCGCCGAGCGCCTGGACCTGCTCCAGGGCGTCACCCAGCTGATCGCCGTCGAGCGGGACCGCCGCGACGCGGCCCGCACCGTGCGCCGCCGGCTCGCCCAGGAGGTCCTCGAACTGGTCCAGACGGGTGCCCCGCCCGCCGAGATCGCCGCCCGCCTGCGGGTGGCCGCCCCGGTGCTGCTGCCCGGGCTGGGCTCCGCCCCGCACTGGCAGGTCGTGGTGGCCCGGGTGGACTGGGAGGGCGGGGACATCCCCGGCGGCCCGGTGGCCCAGTCGCTGCTGGAGGAGATCCTGGTCGACCCGTCGATGTCCGGGCCGGAACCCTCCGACCGGATCGCCGTCGCGCACGCGGGGGACGAGGCCATCGCCCTCGTACCGCTGCCCTCGCTCTCCGGCGACGCCGGGGAGGACAAGGGCCCCGACTCCGCCCTGCACGCGGACGCCCTGCTGGCGGCCGTACGCGAGCCCCTGGCGGCCGGCCTGGCCGACGACGGCCGGATCACCCTCGGTGTCAGCGCCGCCGTGCACTCCGCCGAGGGGCTGCGCGGGGCCCTGGAGGAGGCCCGGCACGCCCGCCGGGTCGCCGCGGCCCGGCCGGGCCGGGTCTGCGCCGCGGGCCACCACGAGCTCGCCTCGCACGTGCTGCTGCTGCCGTTCGTGCCGGACGACGTGCGCCGCGCCTTCACGGCCCGGCTGCTGGATCCGCTGCGGGACTACGACCGCCGCCACCGCGCGGAGCTCATCCCGACCCTGGAGGCGTTCCTCGACTGCGACGGCTCCTGGACCCGCTGCGCGACCCGGCTGCACCTCCACGTCAACACGCTGCGTTACCGGGTCGGGCGAATCGAGCAGTTGACGGGGCGGGACCTTTCGCGGCTGGAGGACAAGCTCGACTTCTTCCTGGCCCTGCGGATGAGCTGACCGAATCTGGTGACAGGGGCCGGCCGAGGGTGGCTGACGAGCCGTCCGGACTTTGTGAAAGAGTTCACCCGACCCCTTGGCCGATGCGCCCGATCCGTGCTCTCATTTCGCCCCAGGGCTCAAAGACGTGCTGCTTGGTTGCTTCGGGGAGGGCAATGTGGCGGATACCGCCATGTCCGGTGCGGGATCAACGGGGGGCGACGACCCCCTCCAGCGGGCGATATGGCGGCTGCGTTCGCGCGGCTGTTGGACCGACGCGGCGGCCCTGCTGACGCCGCACGCGAACGACGCCGGAGCGGCGGTGCAGCGCACCGCGCTCCTCGTGGAACGGTGCCTGTTCACCGGCCAGGGCTGGGCCGAGGCGGAGGACGCCCTGCGGGTGGCCGAGGCCGTGGCCCGCGACGACGACGAGCGCGGGGCGGCCGCCTGCGAGCGGGGCCAGCTGGCCTACGCCGCCACCGTGCTCGGCGTACGGGACCGGGCCGACGAGGCCCGCTCGGCGCTCGGCCGCGCGGCGGCCCTGCTGGCGCCCGGGTCGCGGACCCGGCCGCTGCTGGACTTCCGCCGGGGGCTGGTCGCCGAGCACCTGGCGGACGCCCCGCAGGCGGCCCGCCCGGCGTACCACCGGGCCCACGCCGGGGCGGAGGCGCACGGGGACACCCTGCTGCTGTCGTTCACCTGGCGGCACCTGGCGGCGCTGGCCCTGCGCGACGGCGAGGTCGCCGAGGCGCGCAAGGGTTTCGCGGAGTCCCTGCGCATCCGGGAGGAACTGGGCTTCCTGGTCGGTACGGCTCCCGCGCTGGCGGCCCTGGCCGAGGCCGAGCCCGAACCGGAGGCCACCCGCCTCCGCGCGGAGGCCCGCCGCCTGTTCCACCTCCTGGGCGGCATCCCCACCTGGCTCGCCGACCAACTGGCGCCGGCCCCGGCGTAACCCGGCGGGGCCGCCCGGGTGGCGGCCTCAGGCGGTGGAGCCCGCGAAGTGTTCGCGTACGAGGGACTCCACCACCGGGAGGTCCCGGGCGATCAGGGCCTCCAGGAGGGCCGAGTGCTCGGCCGCGTCGGCCACCAGGTCGGCGCGGCGCACGCGCGGGGCGCCCGGGAGGGGCCACTGGGCGCGGCGGTGGAGCTCCTCGGCGATCTGCACGAGCTGGCCGTTGTCCGCCAGGGAGAGCACCGCGCGGTGGAAGGCCCGGTCCGCGTCCGCGTACCCCGGGAGGTCGCCCGCGGCGGCCGCCTCGGCCGTGGCGAGGGCCGCCGGGCGCAGGGACTCCCAGGTCGCGGCGGGCACGGCGCGGGCCAGCCGGAGCATCACCGGCACCTCGATCAGCGCCCGGACCTCGGCCAGCTCGGCCAGCGCCCGGGGGGTGCGGGAGAGCACCCGGAAGCCCCGGTTGGGCAGGCATTCCACCGCCCCTTCCAGCGCCAGCTGCTGCATCGCCTCGCGCACGGGGGTCGCGGAGACCCCGAACCGCTCGCCCAGCGCCGGGCCCGAGTAGATCTCCCCCGGCACCAGGTCCCCGTCGACGAGCGCGGCGCGCAGCGCGTCGAGGATCTGCCCGCGCACCGAATGGCGCAGCACCTTCTGTGCCGGTACCAGCGGCTTCGCCGGGGCCGGCGCCCACGGCTCTTCGGCGGCCGGCTCTTCGAACGCCGGGGTGTGGGCCGCTTCGCGCACTCGGTCCTCCTCCAGGTCTCGACCGGTACCGAGGATAGGCGACGGCCCGGGCGGCCCCGGGGTTACGGCACGTCGAAGATCGGGTAAGGTAAGGCTAACCTTCTATCGATCCTCTGATGCGGTGGTCCGCCATGACCGGCTCGGCTGTTACCGGCTCGACTGTTGACGGCGTCCCGCCCCTGCCCGCACCCGCCCCGGCCGGCTCTCCGGTGGCGGAGGCGTACGGGCGCCTGACGGCGGCCTACCCCGGCCTGCGGATCGAGGAGCTCCAGGCGCACGAACCCCGCCCTCGCGGTGTGGGCTGGGTCGGCGCGGACGAGCTCGCGGCGGGCGGCGCGGCCCTCGACACCCACCTCGCCTGGGACGAGGCCCAGGTGCTGCGGGACCACGGCCGCGCGGCACGGCCCGACGTGGTGGCCGGCTTCGGCCTGCACCGGTACGCGTGGCCGGCCTGCCTGCTGATCACGCTCCCCTGGTTCCTGGCGCGCCGGGTGCCCCGGCTGCCGGTGGACGCGGTGTCCTTCCACCGGACCTCGGGGCGGATGGCCGTACGCGTGGAGGAGTTCGCCTGCCTGCCGGACGACCCGGCGGCCGCCCTTCCCGGGGCGCGGGTCGTCCCCTGCGAGGAGGCGCTGCGCGCAGAGGTGCGGGCCGCGGTGGCCCAGCACCTCGGACCGCTGCTGGAGGGTTTCGGCCCGCGGCTTCGGCGCGGACCCCGGGCGAGATGGGCCCTGGCCACCGACGAGGTCACCGAAGGCCTCTGGTACCTCGGGAGCCTGCTCGGCGAGGAGCGGCGGGCCGTGCGCGAGCTGGAGCTGCTGCTGCCCGGCGGGTCCGCCCCGTACACGGGCGGCGCCCGGTTCCGGGCGCTCGCCGGCCCCGGCGGGCAGGAGCTGACGACCCGGGACCGGGCCGGCTGCTGCTTCTTCTACACGGTCCGCCCGGAGGACACCTGCACGACCTGCCCACGCACCTGCGACACGGACCGGGTCGCCCGGCTCACCGCGGCGGCCGCCGCGGCCTGAACCCACCCGCAGGGATGAAGTCGAATCGAACGCAACTCGCTTTGTGCGAGCTCGCGTTCGAGCCACAACACCCTATCCGACGGGCCACGCCCCCCGATGGCGTCCACTTGACCCGAAACCCGCGTGCACCACTGACCGGCTGCGCCACTATGGCGCCCGGAAAGCCGCATACGCGAGGCAAGGGACACCGCATGAGACTGACCGACATATCGCTGGACTGGCTGCTGCCCGGCAGCCTGCTGATCCTGGGCGTCCTTGCGGCAGTCGCGGTGCTGGCGCGGGGCAAGCGGGAGGGCGAGAAGGCCGCGGCCGACGACAGCTGGGAGCGCAGCGAGGAACGCAGGCGGCGCAAGGAGGCCGTCTACGGCACCGCCTCGTACGTCCTGCTCTTCTGCTGTGCCGCGGTGGCCGCCGCACTCTCCTTCCACGGGCTCGTCGGCTTCGGCCGGCAGAACCTGAACCTCTCCGGAGGCTGGGAGTACCTGGTCCCGTTCGGCCTCGACGGCGCCGCCATGTTCTGCTCGGTGCTCGCCGTCCGCGAGGCGAGCCACGGCGACGCGGCACTCGGTTCGCGCATGCTGGTCTGGCTGTTCGCGGGCGCGGCCGCCTGGTTCAACTGGGTGCACGCGCCGCGCGGCGCCGGACACGACGGGGCCCCGCAGTTCTTCTCCGGGATGTCGCTCTCGGCCGCCGTCCTCTTCGACCGTGCCCTCAAGCAGACCCGCCGGGCCGCGCTGCGCGAACAGGGCCTGATCCCCAGGCCGTTGCCGCAGATCCGGATGGTCCGCTGGCTGCGGGCCCCGCGCGAGACCTTCGGCGCCTGGTCCCTGATGCTGCTGGAGGGCGTACGCACCCTCGACGAAGCGGTGGACGAGGTGCGCGAGGACAAGAAGGAGAAGGAGAACGACCGGCACCGCAGGCGGGAACAACACCGCCTGGACCGCGCCCACATCAAGGCGCTGGGCCGGCAGAACAGGGCGTTCGGGCGGGCCCGGGCGCGTCAGGTCGACGTGCAGGGGCTGGCCCCCGGGTCGGGCTCCGCGCCGGTCGGCGCGGAGCCGGCCATATCGGAAGCGGGACAGCTGCCCCTACTCCCCCGGCTCACGGCGGGAGGGGCCACCGGAAGGCCCTCCCTGCAAGCCGTGAACGCGAACGGAAGCGAATCACCTGATCAGTCCGGCCCCCGGACGGTGGACCTCACCGCCGAGGACGACACCCAGACCATCCCCCGGCTCGACTCTCTGGAGCGCAAACTGAAGGACCTGGAGCAGCAGTTCGGCTGAACCCGGACCGCACACGTGCCAGCGGGGCGCCCTGCGCCCCGCTGCCGCATGTCCGGGCCCGGCGGCCCCCGAGCCGGACGGCGCCCGGCTCAGGCCGGGGCCACCGCCTCCAGCTCGAACCAGACCACCTTGCCCCGCCCCAGGGCGAGCGGGTCCACGCCCCAGGTGTCGGCCAGCGCCTGCACCAGGACCAGCCCCCGGCCGTGCGTACCGTCGTCGGCGGACGTTACGTACGGGGTGGGGCGGCGGGCGTTGTGGTCGCGGACCTCGACCCGTAAGCGGGTGGCGGCCAGCCGTACGGACACCTCCGCACCCTGATCGGTATGGACCAGGGCGTTGGTGACGAGCTCGGTGACCAGCAGCTCGGCCACGTCGGCGGTATCGGCCCGGCAGCGGTGGCGCATCAGCTCCCGCAGCGCCCGGCGGACCTCACCCACCGCCTTCAGGTCGGCCCGGCGCACGCTCCGCCTGATCTCCGTCGTGCCCGTCCTCGCGGCCCCGTCCCCCGTGGACGGCTCGCGCTGCACCGGACTCCCTCTTCTCCATGGCTTGCCGGTATTCGCCCCCACCCGCACGGCGATGCCCCTCCCGCGTTCCCTCGTGCTCGAACAGGCCTACGGGATGCATGCCCCCGGGGGCAGTCCGCACTCCTGCGCGCTCAAGGGCGGGGCACGTTGCGGAGGTTGGATCGAGCCATCTGGAGCATCCGGCCGACCCCGCCGTCCAGCACGATCTTGCTGGCGGATAGTGCGAAACCGGTCACCATCTCGGCGCTGATCTTCGGCGGAATGGACAACGCGTTGGGGTCGGTCACCACGTCCACCAGAGCGGGTCCCTTGTGCTGGAAAGCGTCCTTCAGAGCCCCTGTGAGCTGCTTGGGCTTCTCGACGCGGACCCCGTACGCGCCCGCCGCGCGGGCGATGGCGGCGAAGTCCGGGTTCCGGTTCGTCGTTCCGTACGAAGGAAGGCCGGAAACCAGCATTTCCAACTCGACCATTCCGAGCGATGAGTTGTTGAAGAGGACCACTTTGACGGGCAGGTCGTACTGCACCAGGGTGAGGAAATCTCCCATCAGCATCGAGAAACCACCGTCACCCGACATGGACACCACTTGACGGCTCCGGTCGGTGAACTGTGCGCCGATGGCCTGCGGGAGGGCATTGGCCATGGAGCCGTGGCTGAAGGAGCCGATGATGCGGCGCTTGCCGTTCGGGGAAAGATAGCGCGCGGCCCAGACGTTGCACATCCCGGTGTCGACGGTGAAGATCGCGTTCTCGTCGGCGAGTTCGTCGAGTACGGAGGCCACGTACTCGGGATGGATCGGCGTGTGCTTCTCCACCTTGCGGGTGTACGCCTTCACCACCCCCTCCAGGGCGTCGGCGTGCTTCTTCAGCATCCGGTCCAGGAAGCGGCGGTCCGTCTTCGCCCGCACCCGCGTGTTCAGGGCGCGCAGGGTCTCCCGTACGTCGCCCCAGACCGCGAGGTCCAACTGGGAGCGGCGGCCGAGGTGTTCGGGGCGGATGTCCACCTGGACGATCTTCACGTCGTCGGGCAGGAAGGCGTTGTAGGGGAAGTCGGTGCCGAGCAGGATCAGCAGGTCGCACTCGTGGGTGGCCTCGTAGGCCGCGCCGTAGCCGAGCAGTCCGCTCATGCCGACGTCGTACGGGTTGTCGTACTGGATCCACTCCTTGCCGCGCAGGGCGTGCCCGACGGGGGCCTTGACGCGGCCCGCGAACTCCATCACCTCGGCGTGCGCGCCGGCGGTGCCGCTGCCGCAGAAGAGGGTGACCCGCTCGGCCTCGTCGACCAGCCGGACCAGCTTGTCGATCTCCCCGTCGCCGGGCCGGACGGTGGGCCGGGCCGTGACGAGTGCGTGCTCGGCCGCCTTCTCGGGGGCGGGCTGCGAGGCGACGTCGCCGGGCAGGGCGACGACGCTGACCCCGCTGCGGCCGATGGCGTGCTGGACGGCGGTCTGGAGCAGCCGGGGCATCTGCTTCGGGTTGGAGATGAGCTCGCTGTAGTGGCTGCACTCGCGGAACAGCTGGTCGGGGTGGGTCTCCTGGAAGTAGGCGAGGCCGATCTCGCTGGAGGGGATGTGCGAGGCCAGCGCGAGGACCGGGGCCATGGAGCGCTGGGCGTCGTACAGGCCGTTGATCAGGTGGAGGTTGCCGGGGCCGCAGGAGCCCGCGCAGGCGGCGAGGCGGCCGGTGATCTGGGCCTCGGCGCCCGCCGCGAAGGCCGCCGTCTCCTCGTGGCGGACCTGGATCCACTCGATGCCGCCCGTGCGGCGGATGGCGTCGACGACGGGGTTCAGGCTGTCGCCGACGACCCCGTACATCCGCCGCACGCCCGCGCGCACGAGGATGTCCACGAACTGCTCCGCGACGTTCTGCTTGGCCATGGAGGGTCGCCCCTTCTGCTCCTGCCTGCTTCCGCGGCGTGCGGGCCGTGTACGGCTTCCATCCACGCACGTTCCGCCCGGTTACGCCTCCCAGACCGCGGCCGCCGTCCGGTCGTCGGCGTAGCCCTTGAGGCGGAGCTGGGTGTCCGCGAGGAAGGCCGCGAGGCCCGGCGGCTCGGGCTGCGACCAGCGGGCGGCGAGCTCGTCGGGGAGCAGGTTCTCCTCGCGCATGGGGTCGGCGAGGCCGCCGGAGCAGAGCAGCAGGGTGTCACCCGGGCGGGCCACGGAGGCACGGAAGCGGAACCCGCCGGCGGCGTCGCCGTCATCGGGCTCCAGGTCCTGCCAGCGGCCCGCGCGGAGCCGGAAGAGGCCGCCCGCGCCCGCGCCGAAGCAGACCCGGTTCGGGCACGCGGGGTCCAGGGGCAGCAGCAGCCCGCGCAGTCCGGCGGTGTACGCGTCCTCGGCGAGGCCGAGCTCGGCGGCGCGGGCCCGCAGACGGCCGTAGCCCCGGTCGGTGAGGCGCTGGAGCCCGGAGAGCAGGGCCTCGCGGCGGCCGGCCCGGATGTCGTCGGCCAGCCGCTCCCGGCTGCGGCCGACGGCCGCCGCGACGGAGTGGCCCAGCTCGGCGGCGGCCTCCCGGGCGCCGGGGGCGGCCCGGTCCCCGCCGGCCAGCACCACCAGGACCAGGGCCTCGTCGCCGCTGCCGAAGCGGGCGGTGAGCAGGAAGTCCCGGCGGGCCTCGCCCCGGTAGCGGGCGGAGTCCCCGCGCAGGGAGGCGGCGCGCAGGGTGTAGCCGCCGTAGCGGGCCCCCTCCAGGACGGTGTCGGGCGTCAGGAAGTCGAGCGCGGCCGGATCGGCGGCGGGCAACGCGGTGGGCTCGGCGGCGTAGGTGGGCGCGCGATCCCCAAGATGCCGGACCGCCGGCCGCGGGCCGTTGGGCGGTTCCGGCTCCTCCGGGCCCTCGGGCGGCGATGCCCACCGCCAGGCGGGCAACTCCCCGCCCCCTCCCTCGGCGGGCGGCACGGCCACGTCCCCCCGCGCATACCCGGTCTCCCCGCCCACCCGCGGATCCACCGCACCCGGCGGCCGGGCCGGCGGCGCGGGCACCTCCGGCCGGGGCGGCGCGGAACCGGACTCGGCCGACGGCGCCCCCTGCGCGGGCCCACGGGCTGCCTGCGGCGGTGACGGCGCCACGGAACCGGGCCCGGCGGGCGACGGCACCGGCCGCGCCCCACCCGGGACGGCAGCCGGAGGCCCCTCCGGCCCGACCCGCGCGGGCGGCACGAGCCCGGACGCACCCGGCGGGGGCGCGGCAGCGCGCGGTGGCACCGGGGCGGACCCGGGGTGCGGCTCAGGGCGGGCCGACGGGGTGGCGAGCGGTGGGACGCCCGGCTCAGGGCGGGGTGGCCGTGACGCCGGTCCCGGCTCGGCGGTCCGCGCGGGCGGCACGCCCGGGGCCGCGTACGTGGGCGGCAACACCCCGGGCGGCGCGCTGGGCGGCGGGGGCTGGGCCGGTGGCGGCGGTACGGGCCCAGCGGCCGGTACGGAGCCGGAGGGCGCGGGGGCCGTTCCTCGCGGCGCGGACGGCGGTGGAGGACTGCCCGGGGCATCCCGGGGTGGTGGGACCGGGACGGGGGGCCGGGGTGGGTCGGTGACCAGGCCCGACGCCGAGTGGAAGCGGTGGTCCAGGGTGTCCTCCGGGTCGGGCTCGGGGACCGCGTCCGGGTCCTCGTAGAGCTTCTGCCACCAGTCCTCCGCGCCCTGCTGACTCATGCCCACATTGTCGGCCTCCCCGGGCCCCGGAAAACCCGGAACGCGCGAAAAGGGCCCACCGGGCCGCCGCCCGGTGGACCCCTCCCGCTTTACCCGTACGGACTAGCGGACGTCGTACGCCCGCGCGACCGTCTGGGTGACCGTGGCGCCGTTCGCGTCGATCAGCCCGACCTTCAGCGAAACCTGCTTCCCGGAGGCCCCGGCATGGTCCACGACGGCCGTCCAACGGCCCCCGCTCTCCATCACCTTCGCCTCCGTCCAGTGCTCACCGTCGTACGAGTACGACAGCTTCGCGGCCGTGAGGGCCCCCGGCGCGTACCCGGCGTGCCCGGTGGCGCTCAGCCCGATCCGCTGGCCGTCCGCCGCCGCGACCGTCTTCAGCCCGTCCAGCGGAGCGTCGTACCGCGGGAACAGGACCGGCAGGCCCTGCGAGTACGCCGACGCGTCGAGCTTCGAGGTGAAGCCCCAGGTGGTCCGCACCGCGGTGGACCGCTGCCAGGTGCGGGCCGGAGCGCCGATCTTCTCGATGGACTGGGTCAGTTCGTACCGCCCCTCCTGCGCCGGGACCTCGAACACCCCGGACGGGTACCAGCTGTCGCCGATGACCTCGCCGTCGCGCTTCAGCTGGAGGCCGCCGACGTCACCGAAGGAACCCGGCTGCGCGTAGTGCGAGCCGTCCCCCCACATGGCGGGGGCGAAGCCGATCAGGTTGCCCTGCCGCTCGGCGGCCAGCGCCTCCTTGCCGGCGCGGTCGCGGGGGGCGACCGGTCCGGTCACCCCGTCGTACCAGGCGGCCGTCGTCCGGGCGCCCTTGGCGTACGTCCGCTGCTCGCCCGTCATGAACTCGCCCCAGGGGAAGCTGCTGGAGAGGACCTGGTCCCAGGCGGTGTCCCCGGCGGTGTAGTACTCGGTCCGCCTGCCCGGCACGGCGACGGTCTCGATCGAGCCGAAGGAGACGGCGGTGCCGATCGGCCGGTAGGCGCCGGCCAGGTCGATGAAGTCGGCGGCCACGCCCATGGACCGGTACGAGGACTCGACCTGCCCGAGGTCGCGGTCGCGCACCTCGTACGTGTGGGCGCCCCGCACCTGGCCCTTCTCGGGGAAGGCGAGGGAGTACGCGTACGGGCTCTTCGCGGTGCCCTTCCACTCCAGGGTGACCTTGCCGCCGGCGAGCCGGGCCAGCAGGGCCTTGCCCTCGGCGGACTCGACGCCCAGGACGGGCAGCGCGCCGCCCGCGAAGCCGGTGGAGGGGACCCAGCGGCCGGGGGCCTCGCGGTAGCCGAGCACGGCGGTGGCCCCGGCCGCCTTCGCGTCCTCGGCGACGGTGTTCAGGCCGCCGTCCTCGGTCTTCACGAGGACGACCGCTCCCTTGGCCCCGGCCGCGGCCAGTTCCCCGGGCGTTCCCTTGCCCGCGTCGACGAGCGGGGCGCTGCCGTGGCCGTCGAGGTTGTCGCTGCCGGTGGAGGCGGTGACCGGGTGCAGCGCGGGGCCGCCCGCCGCCCTCAGCTCGGAGAGCACGGGCGCGCCGGCCCGCCAGTAGCTGCCGAACTCGAACGAGCCGTCCTTCGCGCGGCCTTCGACGTCGGCGTAGTAGCCGCGGATGGTGCGGCCGCCCATGGCCGTGCCGGCGTGCAGCCAGACGTCTCCCCAGCTGCGGGCGAAGGCGAGGGTGGTGCTGCGGGTCTCGACGGGCTGGTCGGCTTCGATGGCCAGGCGTCCGGCCTTGCGGGCGTCGAGGACGACGGTGGTGTCCTTCTTCACCTCGGTCTGCGGACGGCCGAGGTAGGTCAGGGAGTCCGTCATCGTCGCGCCCTCACCGGCGTCGGGGGTGCCGACGAACGCGGAGAGGAAGTACGCGCCGGGGCGCACCCGGTAGACCTGGTCGACGGAGCCGTCGTTGAAGCGGCGCTCGCCGGAGGCGTCGTCCGTGCCGATGACGTCCAGGGAGGAGGGTCCGGCGGCGGGCTTGCCCGCGCGGTCGATCAGCTTGACGCGCAGGGTGACCGTCTCGGGCTCCACGTAGAGGGAGAAGGGGGTGGAGACGTGCACGCCGTCGGCGGTGGCGAGGACGCGGCCGGTGACGTCCCCGTACTGCGAGCGCTCCAGCTTCGCGGCCGGGTCGAGGCCGAGGGGCACCGTGACGGTGGCGCCGGCCGGGACGGTGACCGTGTTCCGGTCGAGGCGGGCGACCTGGCCGCGGACGGCCGAGCCGTCGTTGCCGGTGACCTTGCCGAGCGACAGCTTCAGCGTGACCGGCTTCGTACCGGTGTTGGTGTACGGGACCTCGACGCTCGTGCGGTCGCTGCGGTCCTGCGGCCAGTTGTACGCGCCGCCCTGGACGGCGGGGGCGCCGGTCACGGTGGCGTCGACGGCGGCCTTGACGTCGAGGCGGCCGCCGCCGGTCTCGCGTACGTCGCCGGGGACGGCGCTGTTCGCGGAGCCGACGAGGGCGGACTTGATCTGCTGCCCGGTCCAGTCGGGGTGGCGCTGCTTGACGACGGCGGCGGCCCCGGCGACGTGCGGGGTGGCCATCGAGGTGCCGGACATGGACTGGTACGCGTACACGCCCCGGCCGCCCATGTTCGCGGCGGAGATCCCGACGCCGGGGGCGGCGATCTCGGGCTTGAGGGTGTGCTGGAGCCCGGCGGGGCCACGGCTGGAGAAGACGGCGGTGGTGTCGTCGCGGTCGACGGCGCCGACGGTCAGCACGCTGGGCGCGCAGCCGGGCGAGGAGACGGTGTTGTTGCCGGGGCCGGAGTTCCCGGCGGCGATGACGAACAGCGGCCCCTGCTGGGAGAGGCGTTCCGCGGCGGCGGCCAACGGGTCGTCGCAGGCGGTCTGGGAGGGGTCGCCGAGGCTCATGGAGACCACGTCGGCCTTGGCGGCGACGGCCCATTCCATCCCGGCGATGATCCACGAGTCGAGGCCGTAGCCCTGGTCGCCCAGCACCTTGCCGCTGAGCAGCCGGGCGCCGGGGGCGACGCCCTTCTTGGCGCCGCCGCTCTCGGCGCCGGAGCCGCCGACGGTGGAGATGGTGTGGGTGCCGTGGCCCTGGCGGTCGGCGTCGGTGTCGGAGTCGGTGAAGTTCTTCGACTCGTCGACGCGGCCCTTGAGGTCGGGGTGGTCCAGGTCGGTGCCGGTGTCGAGGACGGCGACCTTGGTGCCGGTGCCGTCGAAGCCGGCGGCCCAGGCGGCGGTGGCGTTCACCTGCTTGGTGGAACGCTCCAGGCTGGCCTGCACCTTGCCGTCGAGCCACAGCTTCTTCAGCCCGCCCGCGGCGCGCGAGCGGCTGCCCGCCGACACGTCGGCCCAGAAGTCGGCGGCGTGCTCCTTGTCGGCGGCGAGGGCGACGGCGCCGATGGAGTCGAGGACCAGGGAGCGCTCGGCGCCGCGCGGGGCGGGCGGGGCGCTGCGGGCCACGTTCACGGAGCCGTCGTAGACCGCGATCAGGGGGAGCTTCTTGGCGTGCGCGTCGTCGTAGCCCTGGCGGATGAGGCCGGTGACGTTGAACAGCTGCGGGTCGACCGTGCCGGCGGCGAGCGCCTTCGCGGCGCTCTCGGGGTAGACGTATATGTACAGGCCGCACAGGCGGGTCTGGACCACGGGCTGCGCGCCGTTCGCCCCGGGCAACGCCCTGGCGGCGGTGCGGCCC
>NZ_JBHWBP010000149.1:0-17621 GCF_042735575.1 Streptomyces sp. NPDC059564
CGTTGATTTTTGGCACGCTGTTGAGTTCTCAAGGAACGGACGCTTCCTTTGTACTCACCCTCTCGGGCTTTCCTCCGGGCTTTCGTTCTGTTCTTGCGTTTCCGACTCTATCAGACTCTTTCGTGTCCGACTTCCTCGGTGCTTTCCAGGTTCTTCGCTTTCGCGTTTTCCCTTTCCGGCGATTCCGACTCTATCAGATCCTTTCGGGCCTGACTCCCAGTCAGCGGGGTTTACCTTCTGGGCTGTTGGGCCCTTCCGGCGAGTGAGACAGTAGCGGATTCCCTGCCCCCGAAGCCAATCGGGGGCTGCGTCCTGGAACGCGGATTCCTCATTCGCAAATACGCATGAAAACGAGACGACACGGCATGCGTCGTTCGTTCGAATGTGTGGTGCGGGATGGCTGTCCGGGGACCGACCGGGGTCGGCGCTCACTTCGGACAACTCGAAGAACCTTACGGATGGGGTACGTGTGTGTCAACCCCAGGCTGACCGGCGGGAAACCTCACGCCGTTCCCACCCTCTGCGGGCTACGCTCGTCCCCATGACTACGCATGCGCTCACGCTCAGCCTTCGCTGGTGGGCCGCCTGACGGCGGCCGACCATCCACACGAGCACGCATGCGCTCACGGCCGCCGCCTCGGCGGCCGTTTTTGTTTCTCCTCCCCTCCCGGGAGTGGACCGGCCGCCCGACGCGGTGGCTCCGACACCACACACAGGGAGAGCGGGACATGACGAGGATCTTCAGCGGGGTCAAGCCGACCGGGCATCTGACGCTGGGGAACTACCTGGGGGCCGTGCGGCAGTGGGTCGCCGCCGACCAGGAGCCGGGCGACGCGCTGTTCTGCGTCGTCGACCTGCACGCGCTGACCGTCGAGCACGATCCGGCGCGGGTGCGGCGGCTCAGCAGGCAGGCCGCGACGCTGTTGCTCGCCGCCGGCCTGGATCCGTCGCGGTGCACGCTGTTCGTGCAGAGCCACGTCGACGAGCACACGCGGCTGGCCTACCTGCTGGAGTGCGCCGCCACCGACGGGGAACTGCGGCGGATGATCCAGTACCGGGAGAAGGCGGCGAAGGCGCAGGCCTCCGGGGAAGGCGTACGGCTGTCGTTGCTGACCTATCCCGTGCTGATGGCCGCCGACATCCTGGCGTACCGGACGGACGAGGTGCCGGTGGGTGAGGACCAGCGGCAGCACGTCGAGCTGAGCCGGGACCTGGCCGTGCGGTTCAACCAGCGGTACGGGCCCACCTTCACCGTGCCCAGGGCGACCCTTCCGACAGTGGCGGCCCGGGTCATGGACCTGCAGGAGCCGACGTCGAAGATGGGGAAGTCGCACGAGAGCGGGGCCGGGATCGTGTACCTGCTCGACGAGCCGGGGGTGGTGCGCAAGAAGGTGATGCGTGCCGTGACCGACGGCGGGGAGGGCGGGGTGGTCTACGACCGGGCCGCGCGGCCGGGGGTGGCGAACCTGCTGGACATCCTCGCCGCCTGCACGGGCACGGAGCCGGCCGTGCTCGCCGAGGGGTACGAGCAGTACGGGCCGCTGAAGCGGGACGTCGCCGACGCGGTGGTGGAGTTGCTGCGGCCGCTGCGGGAGCGGCACGCGGAGCTGGCGGCGGATCCCGGGGAGGTGGAGCGGGTGCTGCGGGAGGGGGCCGGGCGGGCCCGGAAGACCGCGCGGCCGGTGGTGGACCGGGCGTACGAGGCCATCGGGCTGCTGGCCCCCTGAGCGCGGCCGGGCGTACGGGCCCCGGGCGCGCGGGGGCCCGTACCGCCGGGGTCAGCTGTTGCCGGAGGCAAGTTCGCGGCTGCGGTCGCGGGCCGCCTCCAGGGCGGCGATCAGGGCCGCCCGTACGCCGTGCTTCTCCAGCTCGACGATGGCGTTGATGGTCGTACCGGCCGGGGAGGTGACGGCCTCGCGGAGCTTGACCGGGTGTTCGCCGCTGTCGCGGAGCATGACGGCGGCGCCGATGGCGGCCTGGACGATGAGGTCGTGGGCCTGGGCGCGGGGCAGGCCGAGGAGGATGCCGGCGTCGGTCATGGCTTCGACGAGGAAGTAGAAGTAGGCGGGGCCGGAGCCGGAGAGGGCGGTGGCCGCGTCCTGCTGGGACTCCGGGACGCGCAGGGTCTTGCCGACGCCGCCGAAGATCTCCTCGGTGTGCTTGAGGTGGGCGGCGGTGGCGTGGCTGCCGGCGGAGATGACGGACATGGCCTCGTCGACGAGGGCGGGGGTGTTCGTCATGACGCGGACGACCGGGGTGCCGGGGGCGAGCCGCTCCTCGAAGAAGGAGGTCGGGATGCCGGCGGCGCCGCTGATGACCAGGCGGTCGGCGGGGACGTGCGGGGCGAGCTCTTCGAGGAGCTTGCCCATGTCCTGGGGCTTGACGGTGAGGATGAGGGTGTCGGCGCGCTTGGCGGCTTCGGCGTTGGTGACGGCCTCGACGCCGTAGCGGGTGCGGAGCTCCTCGGCGCGCTCGGGGCGGCGGGCGGTGACGAGCAGCTTGGCCGCCGGCCAGCCGCCGCGGATCATCCCGCTGAGCAGGGCCTCGCCGATCTTGCCGGTACCGAGGACTGCGACTGTCTGGGTCATGCCGGGTTCACCTCGCCGAACGGACGTAAGGAGCACGTACCCGCTCATCCTTGCACCCGGGCCCCGGGGGGCGGGGCGGCTGTCCGGTCCGTGGGCGGTCTACGGGGTGCGGCGGCGGAGGGTGGCGGCGCCGAGGGCGAGGACGAGCAGGGCGCAGGCGGCGACGATGACGGCGTCGCGGACGAAGTCGGCGGTCATGTCGGTGTGGGTGAGGACCTGGGTCATGCCGTCGACGGCGTAGGACATCGGCAGGACGTCGGAGATGCCTTCGAGGACGGGCTGCATGGTGGCGCGGGCCGCGAAGAGGCCGCAGAGGAGGAGCTGGGGGAAGATCACGGCCGGCATGAACTGGACGGCCTGGAACTCGGACGCGGCGAAGGCGGAGACGAAGAGGCCGAGGGCGGTGCCGAGCAGGGCGTCGAGGAGGGCGACCAGCAGGAGCAGCCAGGGGGAGCCGACGACGTCGAGGCCGAGGGCCCAGAGGGCGAGGCCGGTGGCGAGGAGGGACTGGACGACGGCGACGGCGCCGAAGGCGAGGGCGTAGCCGGCGATGAGGTCGCCCTTGCCGAGCGGCATGGCGAGGAGGCGTTCCAGGGTGCCGGAGGTGCGTTCGCGCAGGGTCGCGATGGAGGTGACGAGGAACATCGTGATGAGGGGGAAGATCCCGAGGAGGGACGCGCCGACGCTGTCGAAGGTGCGCGGGCTGCCGTCGAAGACGTAGCGGAGCAGGGTCAGCATCAGTACGGGGACCAGCAGCATCAGGGCGATGGAGCGCGGGTCGTGGCGGAGCTGGCGCAGGACGCGGGCGGCGGTCGCGGTGGTGCGGGCGCCGCTCATCGCGGTCATGGCGGTCATCGCTGGGTCTCCTGGGCGGGCGCGGGGGCGGGGGCGGGCACGGCTGTGGGCGCGGCTGCGGCGTCGGCCGCGTCGACGAGGCGGAGGAAGCCCTCTTCGACGGTGGTGGCGTGGGTGCGGGTGCGCAGGGCGTCGGGGGTGTTCTGGGCGAGGATGCGGCCCTCGCGCATGAGGAGGAGGTCGTGGCAGCGCTCGGCCTCGTCCATGACGTGGGAGGAGACGAGGATCGTGGCGCCGCGGGTGGCGGTGATGTCGTGGAAGAGGTTCCACAGGTCGCGGCGCAGGACGGGGTCGAGGCCGACGGTGGGTTCGTCGAGGACGAGCAGTTCGGGGGCGCCGAGCAGGGCGACGGCGAGGGAGACGCGGCTGCGCTGGCCGCCGGAGAGGTGGCCGGCGAGGGCGTCGGCGCGGGTGGTGAGGTCGACGTCGGTGATTGCGCGTTCCACGGTGGTGCGGCGGCGGTCGGCGGCGGCGCGGCCGGGGTCGAGGACGGCGGCGAAGTAGTCGAGGTTCTGCCGGACGGTGAGGTCGTCGTAGACGGAGGGCGCCTGGGTGACGTAGCCGATGCGGGAGCGGAGGCGGGGGTGGCCGGCGGGGAGGCCGAGGACGTCGAGGGTGCCGGTGACGTGGGCCTGGGTGCCGACGACGGCGCGCATGAGGGTGGACTTGCCGCAGCCGGAGGGGCCGAGGAGGCCGGTGATGCGGCCGCGGGGGACGTCGAAGGCGAGGTCGTCGAGGACGGTGCGCGGGGTGCGGCCGGCGCCGCGGCGGACGGTGAGGCCGTGGGCGTGGACGGCGGGCGGGGCCGCCTCCTCCCGCTGATTATTCATCATGCGATGAATAATGCTCCCGGGGGTGCCGCGCGTCAATCGACGGGCGGCTCGTCGTACGGGCTTCTTCCGGGGCCGGGCTACTTCTTGCGCTTGGGGCGGCGGGCGGCCGGGTTGCCGGTACGGGTGCCGCGGCGGCGGGCGAATTCGGCCGTGGCCCGCTCGTACTCGGCGCGGTGGAGCTTCTCGCCGGGGGCCTCGACGAGGCAGCGCAGGAAGTACGCGATGAGGGAGCCGATGAAACCGATCGCCTTCAGGCCCTTGAGGGCGGCCTCGTCGGAGGACCGGGCGGGGCGGCGGCCGAAGGACTCCCAGGTCTTGGCGAAGGCGATGGAACTGGCGATGGCGAAGAGCACGACCACGGAGATGCTGAGGAACGGGCCGACGTTGCCGATCTCCAGGCCCTCGTACGCGAGGCGCAGGAGGTACGCGCCGACGACGGCGGCCAGCAGCGCGCCGATGGCGACGCCGGCGCGGCGCAGGGCGTAGCCGTTGGCGTGGTCGACCCAGGTGGTGCCGAAGAACCGGATCGGCTCGGGCTGCGGCCCGGCGGCGGGCTCGGCGGCGGGTCCGGCCGGTGCGGGCCGGCTCTGGTCGTGCTGCTCTTCGTCGCTCACACCGGCGATTATCCCTCGCGGGGGCGCGTCGGCCCGGGGTGTCTCACGTGGCAGAACGGTGACGGGCGAAGGTCCCGGCCGGGGGCGTGCGCGCAGGCCCCCGGCCGGTGCGGCGGCCGGCCTAGCTGCAGCGGCCCGCGACGTAGCCGTCGGTGCCGGTGTGCACGTAGGCGTCGGAGACGAAGCGTCCGTTGCCGATGCAGTCCCAGATGTCGGTCGTGCCGTACGGGCCGCTGACGGTGGTGCCGGAGCACTGGCAGCGGATCGTCACGTATCCGCCGAGCGGCAGGGTGTCGATGATCGAGAAACTGGTGCCCGGGCCGCTGCGGACGTTGACCCGGTAGCCGGGTGCGACCGGGAAGGTCGGGAATCCCGAGTCGGCGGCGAGGCTCTGCGCCTGGCTGGAATCGTTCTCAACGGACATGTGAATTCTCCCCCCATGGGTGTTGCGCTGCGCAACGCGCGCAGGGTAGCAAGCCCTTGGATGTTCCCACGGGCCATCGACTAGGCTCCGGCGGGGGTGGTGAGCGGTGCAGTCGCTGCGCGCGGACTACGCGGGGTTTCCGGAGTACGCCGGGCAGTACCGGCTCGAATCCGTGCTCGGCTCCGGCGGCATGGGCGTCGTCCACCTGGCCGCCTCCAGTTCGGGGCTGAAACTCGCCGTCAAGGTCGTGCACGCCCAGCACGCGGTGGATCCGGAGTTCCGGGCGCGGTTCCGGCAGGAGGTCGCGGCCGCGCGGCGGGTGAGCGGGGCCTTCACGGCGCCCGTCGTGGACGCCGATCCGGACGCCGAACGGCCCTGGATGGCGACCCTGTTCGTGGACGCCCCGACGCTGTCCGAGCGGGTACGGGAACGCGTGCTGGACGCCGTCGAGCTGACCCGGCTGGCCGCCGGGCTGGCGGAGGCCCTGCGGGACATCCACCGGGCCGGGGTCGTGCACCGGGACCTGAAGCCCAGCAACGTGCTGATGGCGCCGGACGGGGTGCGGGTCATCGACTTCGGCATCTCGCGCCCGGCCGACAGCGATCTGCACACCGAGACCGGAAAGCTGATCGGGACGCCGCCGTTCATGGCGCCGGAGCAGTTCCAGTCGCCGCGCGAGGTCGGGACCGCCGCCGACGTCTTCGCCCTGGGGGCGGTGCTGGTGCACGCGGCGACCGGGCGGGGGCCGTTCGACTCCGACAGCCACTACCTCGTCGCGTACCAGGTGGTGCACAGCGAGCCCGACCTGACGGGGCTGCCCGCGCGGCTCGTCCCGATCGTGGCCCGCTGCCTCGCGAAGGACCCCGCCGAGCGGCCGACGGCCCACGCGCTGATCGCCGAGATCCGGACCGTCACCAGTCCGACGGCCGAGGACACCCAGGCCTTCGTGCCGCAGCCGCGCCGGCCGGTCCCCGACGAGCAGGACACCCACCACCGCGACCGCGGCACGCCGGACGTGACGCCGGACGGCCCTCCCCCTCCCGGCCGCCGGCGGCGCGGGCCCGCGCTGGTGGCCGCGGGCCTCGGGCTGCTGCTCACGGCGGGTGCGGTCGGCGGCTACCTGGAGTTCGGGGGCGGCGATGATCCCGGGCGGCCCGCCGCCCACACCTCGACGGCGCCGGGGAAGGCCTTCGCCCCCTGGTCGGTGTCGCTGGGCGGCCGTACGGTCGCCTGCTCGGCCGAGGCTCCCGGCCTCTACTGCTCGGGCCGGGGGCTGTCCGCCGCCCGGCTCGACCCGGCCGACGGTTCGGTGCTGTGGTCGGTGCGCGCGAACACCCCGGAACTGGAAGCGGCGAACGACAGCGCGCCCCTGTACGCGGGCGGATCGGTGCTGGCCGTGGCACCGGCCAGCGAACTGCTCCAGGCCTTGGACCCGGGAACGGGCACCGAGCGCTGGAAGCGGCGGCTGCCGGGCGGCACGAAGCTGGTGACGGCGGGCCCGCACGTGCTCACCGTGGCCGCGGGCGGGAGCGTCACCGCCCTCGACGGAGCGGGCGGCACGCAGCGCTGGACGAAGCAGATCGGCGGGACGGGTTCCGTGTGGTGGGGCGCCCTGACGCCGTCGGGCGCACCCGTGTTCTACGTGGCGACGCCGGACGCGGAGGGAAAGTCGACGCAGCTCACGGAAGTCGACCCGGCGAACGGGTCCGTGCGCTGGCAGGTGCGTGCGTCCGGGAGGCTGCGCCCGGTCGGTGCCGCGGGCGGGGCGCTCTACCTGCTGGACAACGACGCCGGGTCGGCGACCGTGGGCGTCGTACGCGTCGACGTGGCGACGCGGCTGGTCCACCGCGTGCAGCTGTCCCCGCTCTACGAGGCGGAGGCGACGGTGGCCCCGGACGGAACGGTGTACGCCTTCGAGGCGAGGGGCCGGCTGGTGGCGGTCGGCCCCGAGCGGGAGCGGTGGCGGCTGGAGACCGGCGCGGCGGTGGCCTCACGGCCGGTGTTCGCCGACGGCCGGGTGTACCTGAGCGTGCCCGACGGGCGGCTGCTGGCCGTCGACGCGGCCGCGGGGCGGCTCGTGGGACAGACCAGGCCGCGGACGGGTGCCGCCCAGCGGACGGTCAGCGCCACCCTCCCCGCCCCCGTCGTCGCCGACGGGCGGGTCTACGGGTCCGCGCCCGACGGGAGCGTGTTCGCGGTCGGGACGCGGGACCCCGCCGGGTGGTGACCCGCCCGGCGGGGTTCGCGAACGGCTCGGGTCAGCCCAGGAGGCTGACGTCGCGGACCGCGCCCTTGTCGGCGCTGGTCGCCATCGCCGCGTAGGCGCGCAGGGCCGCCGAGACCTTGCGCTCGCGGTTCTTCGGGGCGTAGACGCCGCCGAGGGCCGCGTGGCGGGCGGCGACGGTGGCCTCGTCGACGAGGAGCTCGATGGACCGGTTCGGGATGTCGATGCGGATCCGGTCGCCGTCCTCGACGATCGCGATGTCGCCGCCCGAGGCCGCCTCCGGGGAGGCGTGGCCGATGGACAGGCCCGAGGTGCCGCCGGAGAAGCGGCCGTCGGTGACCAGGGCGCAGACCTTGCCGAGGCCGCGGCCCTTGAGGAAGGACGTCGGGTAGAGCATCTCCTGCATGCCGGGGCCGCCGCGCGGGCCCTCGTAGCGGATGACGACGACGTCGCCCGCCTTGATCTCCTTGCGGAGGATCTTGTCGACGGCCTCGTCCTGCGATTCGCAGACGACGGCCGGGCCCTCGAAGGTCCAGATCGACTCGTCGACGCCGGCGGTCTTCACGACGCAGCCGTCGACGGCGATGTTGCCGCGCAGGACGGCGAGGCCGCCGTCCTTGGAGTACGCGTGCTGCACCGAGCGGATGCAGCCGCCCTCGGCGTCGAGGTCGAGGGTGTCCCAGCGCTCGGACTGGGAGAAGGCGGTCGCGGAGCGCTTGCAGCCGGGGGCCGCGTGCCACAGCTCCATGGCCGTGTCGGTGGCCGTGCCGGAGCGGGCATCCCACTTGGCGAGCCAGTCCTCCAGGCCGTCGGAGTGGACGGTGGTGACGTCCTTGTTGAGGAGTCCGCCGCGGTGCAGCTCGCCGAGGATGGCGGGGATGCCGCCGGCGCGGTGGATGTCCTCCATGTAGTAGGTGCCGCCGGGCGCCACGTTCGGCGCGACCTTGGACAGGCACGGGACGCGGCGCGAGACGGCGTCGATGTCGGTGAGGTCGTAGTCCAGCCCCGCCTCCTGGGCGGCGGCCAGCAGGTGCAGGATCGTGTTCGTGGAGCCGCCCATGGCGATGTCGAGGGCCATGGCGTTCTCGAAGGCCTCGCGGGTGGCGATGGAGCGCGGCAGGACGGACTCGTCGCCGTCCTCGTAGTAGCGCTTGGTGATCTCCACGACCGTGCGGCCAGCGTCCTCGTACAGGGCGCGGCGGGCGGTGTGCGTCGCGAGGACGGAGCCGTTGCCGGGGAGGGCGAGGCCGATGGCCTCGGCGAGGCAGTTCATGGAGTTGGCGGTGAACATGCCCGAACACGACCCGCAGGTCGGACAGGCGTTCTCCTCGATGCGCAGGACGTCCTCGTCGGAGACGTTCTCGTTGGCGGCGTCGACCATGGCGTCGATCAGGTCGAGCTTGCGGACGGTGCCGTCGACGAGGATGGCCTGGCCGGCCTCCATCGGGCCGCCGGAGACGAAGACGACCGGGATGTTGAGGCGCATGGCGGCCATCAGCATGCCGGGGGTGATCTTGTCGCAGTTGGAGATGCAGATCAGGGCGTCGGCGCAGTGCGCCTCGACCATGTACTCGACCGAGTCCGCGATCAGGTCGCGGGAGGGGAGGGAGTACAGCATGCCGCCGTGGCCCATGGCGATGCCGTCGTCGACCGCGATCGTGTTGAACTCGCGGGGGATCGCGCCCGCGGCGCGGATCGCGTCCGAGACGATGCGGCCGACCGGGGCCAGGTGGGTGTGCCCGGGGACGAACTCGGTGAAGGAGTTGGCGACCGCGATGATCGGCTTGCCGATGTCCTCGCTCGCTACGCCCGACGCGCGCATCAGCGCACGTGCGCCTGCCATGTTGCGGCCGTGGGTGACGGTGCGGGACCTCAGCTCGGGCATGCGGTTTCACTCCCCATGAGTGCGGCTGTACGGTCAGCCGCGACTGCGGATATGGCTCGGTTACGAGGCTACGCCCACCGCCCGCGATCCGGACACCTCGTCCGGATGCCGGGACGGGGGGCTCATCCTTCGGTCAGGTACCTCTGGAGGGTGGGCGCCACCAGCGCCACGATGTCCTCGGGGTCCGCGGACGCGAGGGGTTCGACCTGGACGACGTAGCGCAGCAGCGCGATGCCGATCATGTGGGAGGCGGCCAGTTCGGCCCGGAAGGTCGGGTCCGGTACGTCGAGGTCGGCGGCGACCCGTTCCAGTACGCGGCGCAGGATCAGGCCGCGCAGCACCTTCGCGGCGGCCTCGTGGGTGAGGGCGGAGCGGATCACGGCGAGCAGCGGGGCCCGGCTGACGGGGTTCTCCCAGATGCCGAGGAAGTAGCGGGCCAGGCGTTCCCCGATGCCGTCGGGGCCGGCGCCGATGATCGCCGGGACCACCAGGGCGGGCTCCATGGTCAGCTCGATGGCGGCGGCGAAGAGGTCGTCCTTGCTGCCGAAGTAGTGGTGCACCAGGGCCGGGTCCACGCCGGCGACCTTCGCGATGCCGCGCACCGACGTCTTGTCGTAGCCGCGCTCGGCGAAGACCTCGCGGGCGGCGAGGCGGATGCGTTCCTGGGTGCCGGGGCCGTCGTCGGCCTCGTCCTGGCGGGGGCGGCCGGGGCCGCGGCGCCGCCGGACCGGCTCGGCGGGCTCGGCCGGGCCGGTCATGAGCGGTGCACCGGCTCGGCGAGGTGGAGGCGGGTGAAGGCCAGGGCCTCGGCGAGGTCGGCCTCGCGCTCGGCGGAGGACATGGCCCGGCGGGTGTTGACCTCGATGACGACGTGCCCGTCGAAGGAGGTCCGGGCCAGCCCGGCCAGCAGTTCGGCGCAGGGCTGGGTGCCGCGGCCGGGGACGAGGTGCTCGTCCTTCGCGGAACCGTTTCCGTCGGCGAGGTGGACGTGGGCCAGCCGGTCGCCCATCCGGTCGATCATCGCGGTGGCGTCCGTACGGGCGGTCGCGGTGTGGGACAGGTCGACGGTGAAGTGGCGGTAGTCGTCCTTGGTGACGTCCCACTCGGGGGCGTAGGCGAGCATCTCGCGGTCGCGGTAGCGCCAGGGGTACATGTTCTCGACGGCGAAGCGGACGTCGGTCTCGTCGGCCATCCGCCAGATCCCGGAGACGAAGTCCCGGGCGTACTGGCGCTGCCAGCGGAACGGCGGGTGCACGACGACCGTGGTGGCGCCGAGCTTCTCGGCCGCGGCCTGGGCCCGCTGGAGCTTGGTCCAGGGGTCGGTGGACCACACGCGCTGGGTGATGAGGAGGCAGGGTGCGTGGATGGCCAGGATCGGCACCTGGTGGTGGTCCGACAGGCGGCGCAGGGCGTCGATGTCCTGGCTCACCGGGTCCGTCCAGACCATGACCTCGACGCCGTCGTAGCCGAGGCGGGCGGCGGTCTCGAAGGCGGTCGCCGTGGACTCCGGGTAGACGGAGGCGGTGGAGAGGGCGACTTTCGGGGCGGTGGTGGTCGGGAGACGGACTGGTTCTGCCACGGGGACAGATTACGGGGCCCCCGCGCCGCCGGGGCGGCCCGGCCCCCGAACCCGTCTCAATGCCGCCGCCGCACCGGTGCGTACCGCCGGAACGGCCGACGGCGCGCCCGGACCCCCGGCGGCACCCGCCCGGCCGCGCGGGCCGCGGCGGCGCCGGCGGGCTACGGGAGGTGGTCCAGGCGGCGGAGGATGACGCCCTCGCGGAGGGCCCAGGGGCAGATTTCCAGTTCGTCGACGCCGAAGAGGTCCATCGTGGCCTCCGCCACCAGGGCGCCCGCCAGGAGCTGGGCGGAGCGGCCCTCGGACACGCCGGGGAGGATGGCGCGTTCGGCGGCGGTCATCCCGGCCAGGCGCGGGACCCACTCCGAGAGGGACTTGCGGGTCAGGTCGCGCTGCACGTACAGGCCGTCCGCCTCCCGGGCCGCGCCGGCGATGCGGGCGAGCTGCTTGAAGGTCTTCGAGGTGGCCACCACGTGGTCCGGCGCCCCGAAGCGGGCGAACTCGCCGACCGTGCGGGCGATCTGCGCCCGCACGTGCCGCCGCAGGGCCTTCACGTCCGCCGGGTCCGGCGGGTCGCCCGGCAGCCAGGCCGAGGTGAGGCGGCCCGCGCCGAGCGGGAGGGAGACGGCCGTGTCCGGCTCCTCGTCGATGCCGTACGCGATCTCCAGCGAGCCGCCGCCGATGTCGAGGACCAGCAGCTTGCCGGCCGACCAGCCGAACCACCGCCGGACGGCCAGGAAGGTCAGCCGGGCCTCGTCGTCCCCGCTGAGCACCGGCAGCTCCAGCCCGGTCTCGGCCTTGACCCGGGCGAGGACCTCGTCGGCGTTGGTGGCCTCGCGCACCGCGCTCGTCGCGAAGGGCAGCAGGTCCTCGCAGCCCTTGTCCTCGGCGGCCTGCACGGCGTCGCCGATCACGGAGACGAGGCGCTCGATGCCCTCCGGGCCGACGGCGCCGTGCTCGTCGAGCAGCTGCGCCAGCCGCAGTTGCACCTTGTGCGAGTGCGCGGGCAGCGGGCGCGCGCCGGGGTGCGCGTCCACCACCAGCAGATGCACCGTGTTCGAACCCACGTCAAGGACACCGAGTCTCATGCGAGAAACGCTACTGGGCCGAACGCGTAGGGGTTGCGTAAGGGGCCCTTAGGCTGGTGTTCGTGCCAAATACGAAGAAGGCCAACAAGACCCGGTCGAAGAAGGACAAGGGCAAGGAGCGGGACGAGAAGGGGCTCGACTTCCCCCGCGCGTGGGTGGAGTTCCCCGATCCCGCCGACGACGAACAGATCTTCCGCTGCGACCTGACCTGGCTGACCTCCCGCTGGACCTGCATCTTCGGCAGCGGCTGTCAGGGCATCCAGGCCGGGCGGGCGGACGACGGCTGCTGCACGCTCGGCGCGCACTTCTCCGACGAGGACGACGAGAAGCGCGTCGCCGAGCACGTGGCGCGGCTCACACCCGAGCTGTGGCAGTTCCACGACGTCGGCAGCGAGTCCGGCTGGACGCAGTTCGACGACGACGGGGAGAAGCAGACCCGCCGCTGGGACGGCGCCTGCATCTTCCTGAACCGGCCCGGGTTCCCGGCCGGGGCCGGGTGCTCGCTGCACATCCTGGCCCTGAAGGGGGGCCAGGAGCCGCTGGAGACCAAGCCGGACGTGTGCTGGCAGCTGCCGATCCGGCGTACGTACGACTGGATCGACCGCCCCGACGACACGCGGGTGCTCCAGGTGTCGATCGGCGAGTACGACCGGCGGGGCTGGGGCCCGGGCGGGCACGACCTGCACTGGTGGTGCACGTCGGCGACCTCCGCGCACGGCGCCGGGGACCCGGTGTACGTGTCGTACCGGGCCGAGCTGACGGAGCTGATGGGCAAGGAGGGGTACGACGCGCTGGTGAAGCTGTGCGAGGCGCGGCTGGCCTCGCTGCTGCCGATGGCCCCGCACCCGGCGGATCCCGCCTGAGGCAGGCCGGAGCTACGGCCCCGTCGGGGCCGGGTCCGGGGAAACCGTTCCTCCTGAGGACGGCTCCGGGGCCGGGGACTCCGTCGGGGTCGGGGTCGGCGTGGGCGTGGGCGTCGGGGTGGGGGTCGGCGTGGGGGTCGGCTTCGGGGTCGGCGTGGGGGTCGGCGTCGGCGTGGGCTCGGGCGGGTCCGGGGTGGGGGCCGGGCGGCCGCGGCCCTGGAGCGAGATCACCGCGCCGGCCGGGTCCACCCCGACCCGGGCGCTCCAGGCTCCGACGGGCTGGGCCGCGGTGTCCACGGTGATGCGCAGAGTGACCGATTCTCCGGGGGCCAGGGTGCCCGCCGTCCGGCTCGCTCGCAGCCAGGGCGCGTCCGACCAGAGCCGCCAGTCGACGGGGGCCCCGCCGGAGGCGGCGAGGGTGAGCAGGGTGGTGGAGCCCCGGGTGGTGGCGGCGACGGTCAGCCGGCCGGGCGCGCCGGGGCCGCCGGCCTCGGGGGTGGCGGGCGGGCCGGTGCTGATGACCTCCACCGAGACGTCGGGGGCTTCGTCGCCCCGGGCGAAGCCGGGCTCGCCGGTGGTGTGGGTGGTGTTGCCGGGGTTGTCGTACGCGGTCAGGGGGCGTCCCTCGGCGGCGTGCGGCGGCGGGATCTGCGATTCGCTGGAGGAGATGCGGGTGCCGTCGCCCCCGACGGGTTCCCCGGTGGCCGGGGCGGCGCGGTACGCGGCCCACAGCGCGAGGACGGGCGCGGCGACGACGGTGGCGACGACGGTGGTGGTCACGGCCCGCGCCCGGAGCCGGTCGCGGCGGGCCGCGCGGTCCTTGGGGTCCATGGGGAAGCCGGTGCGGTCGAAGCGCGGTCCGGGGCGGCCGCCGCGGCGCCGGCCGGAGCGCAGCATGGCGGCGTGGACGGCGGTACGGGGGGCGGGGACCAGGGGGAGCGCGGCGTGGACGTCGCCGGTGCCGGGCCAGGGGGATCCGGCGCCGACGCGTTCGGCGGCGCGGCGGCAGCGCGGGCAGTCGTCGACGTGGCGTACGAGCTCGGCGCGCAGGGTGCTGGACAGCAGTACGTTGCCGTCGCCGGTGAGGCGGGCGACGGCCGGGCAGTTTCCGCTCTCCACGACGGCGAGGGCGGCGCGGGTGCGCTCGACCTCGCAGGCCGCGCCGGACAGCAGCTCGCGCGCGACGGCCGCCGGGGTGCCGAGGACGGCGGCGAGTTCACCGACTCCGAGGCGGTGGCGGACGGCGAGTTCGAGGGCTTCGCGCTGCTCGGGGGTGGTTCCGGCGGCTTCGGGCCAGGCGAGCCGGGCCAGCTCGGTGCGGCGGTAGGCGCTCACGTCGGGCCCGCGGTGCGCAGAGGGCGCATGCCCGGGGTCCGTGTGCTCCGGCGTGCGCCGGGCGGAATGCGCCCCCTGGCGTGCGCGCCGCTGTTCGACGAGCCTGCGCAGGCAGGCCCAGCGGGCGAGGGCGTACAGCCAGGCCCGCCGGTCGCCTTCGTCGGGACATCGGCCCGGGTGGCGTTCGGCGACGGCGAGCACGTCTCCGAGCACCTCGGTGGCGGTGTCGTGGTCGCAGAGGACGGACAGGCAGTAGGTGAACAGTCCGTCCAGGTAGGGCTCGTGGCGGGAGGGCGGCGGCGGCTCGTCCGGGGACGCCGGGTGCCCGGCCGGATCCGCTGGCGGCGTGCGCCCGTGCGCCCGGTGTGCGCCGGTGCGCGATGCGGGGTCTGGCTGGTTGCTGCTGTTCACTCGGCGACCGTAGGGGGCGCGCCGCTCACGCCCCGGAAGCCTTCAGCGGTTTTAGCCCTTACGGGTGAACAGATCGCCATCGTGCTGACAGCGCTCCTGACGCCGGGAGCGGACCCCCGCGGCTCCGGGGCGGCCGGCGCTGTCGGTGCGGGCGGCTACGGTGGGCCGCATGGCTGCCCGTACATCTCGTTCATCCGCCAAGGACCGGCCGTCCTACCGCTGCTCCGAGTGCGGATACACGACCGCGAAATGGCTCGGCCGGTGCCCCGAGTGCCAGGCCTGGGGCACCGTCGAGGAGATGGGCGGCGCGCCCGCCGTACGGACCACCGCGGCCGGGCGCGTGTCCGCGCCCGCGCTGCCGATCGGCCAGGTCGACGGCCGCACCGCGACCGCGCGCAGCACCGGCGTCGACGAGCTGGACCGCGTCCTGGGCGGCGGGCTGGTCCCGGGCGCGGTCGTCCTGCTGGCGGGCGAGCCGGGCGTCGGCAAGTCGACGCTGCTGCTCGACGTCGCGGCGAAGGCGGCCAGCGGGGACCACCGCACCCTGTACGTCACCGGCGAGGAGTCGGCGAGCCAGGTGCGGCTGCGGGCCGACCGGATCAACGCCATCGACGACCACCTGTACCTCGCCGCCGAGACCGACCTGTCCGCCGTACTGGGCCACCTCGACGCCGTGAAGCCGTCCCTGCTCGTCCTGGACTCCGTACAGACCATCGCCTCCCCCGAGATCGACGGCGCGCCCGGCGGCATGGCCCAGGTCCGCGAGGTCGCGGGCGCGCTGATCCGCGCCTCCAAGGAGCGGGGCATGGCCACCCTCCTCGTCGGCCACGTCACCAAGGACGGCGCCATCGCGGGCCCCCGTCTGCTGGAGCACCTCGTGGACGTGGTCCTCAGCTTCGAGGGCGACCGGCACGCGCGGCTGCGCCTGGTGCGCGGCGTGAAGAACCGTTACGGGGCCACCGACGAGGTCGGCTGCTTCGAGCTGCACGACGAGGGCATCACCGGACTCGCCGACCCGAGCGGGCTGTTCCTGACCCGGCGGGCCGAGGCGGTGCCGGGCACCTGCCTGACCGTGACCCTGGAGGGCAAGCGCCCGCTGGTCGCCGAGGTCCAGGCGCTCACCGTCGACTCCCAGATCCCCTCCCCGCGGCGCACCACCTCCGGCCTGGAGACCTCGCGGGTCTCGATGATGCTGGCGGTGCTGGAGCAGCGCGGCCGGATCACCGCGCTCGGCAAGCGGGACATCTACTCCGCGACCGTGGGCGGCGTGAAGCTCACCGAGCCGGCCGCCGACCTGGCCATCGCGCTCGCGCTGGCCTCGGCCGCCAGTGACGTGCCGCTGCCGAAGAACCTCGTCGCCATCGGGGAGGTCGGACTCGCCGGTGAGGTGCGGCGGGTGACCGGCGTCCAGCGGCGCCTCGCCGAGGCGCACCGGCTCGGCTTCACGCACGCGCTGGTGCCGGGGGACCCGGGGAAGGTCCCGGCGGGCATGAAGGTGACCGAGGTCGCGGACGTGGGGGACGCGCTACGGGTCCTGCCGCGCGGGCGCTCGCGCACCCCGGCGAAGGACCGCGCAGCGGAATAAGAGGCTCCGCCCAAGGGCCCGGCAGCGGCTCCGGGGGCAGGCCCGAGGGCAGGTCAGAGGGCCCGTACGGACCCTCGTCGCGGCGATGCGGGCCAAGGCACGGCGGGCGCACAGCCCGCGCCGGTAGACTTTGTGCTGGTCCGCCCGGCTGTACGCAGGCGGCGCAACCCGCGACCGGAGGAGTGCAGTGGCAGCCAAGGACGGGGCAGCAGCATCCGGAAAGTCGGGCGCGAGCTCCAAGCAGGAGGCCATGATGCGCGCCTCGCTGAGCGCGGTCGCACCTGGTCAGCCCCTGCGTGACGGTCTGGAGCGGATCGTCCGGGGCAACACCGGCGGGCTCATCGTCCTCGGTATGGACAAGTCCGTCGAGTCGATGTGCACCGGCGGCTTCGTCCTGGACGTGGAGTTCACCGCGACCCGGCTGCGCGAGCTGTGCAAGCTCGACGGCGCGCTCATCCTCGACAAGGACATCACCAAGATCCTGCGGGCCGGCGTACAGCTCGTGCCCGACGCGTCGATCCCGACGGAGGAGACCGGCACCCGGCACCGCACCGCGGACCGCGTCTCGAAGCAGTGCGGCTTCCCGGTCGTCTCCGTCTCCCAGTCGATGCGGCTGATCGCGCTGTACGTGGACGGGGAGCGGCGGGTCCTGGAGGAGTCCGGGGCGATCCTGTCGCGGGCGAACCAGGCGCTGGCCACCCTGGAGCGGTACAAGCTGCGCCTGGACGAGGTCGCGGGGACGCTGTCCGCGCTGGAGATCGAGGACCTGGTCACGGTCCGCGACGTGACGGCGGTCGCGCAGCGGCTGGAAATGGTCCGCCGGATCGCGACGGAAATCGCCGAGTACGTGGTCGAACTGGGCACGGACGGGCGACTGCTGTCGCTCCAGCTGGACGAGCTGACGGTCGGCATCGAGCAGGAACGGGAGCTGGTGATCCGGGACTACGTTCCGGAACCGACGGCGAAGCGTTCCCGCACGGTGGAGGAGGCGCTGCCGGCGCTGGACGCGCTGACGCATCCGGAACTGCTGGAACTGGCCATCGTGGCGAAGGCCCTGGGGTACACGGGCTCGCCGGAGACCCTCGACTCCGCGGTGTCGCCCCGCGGGTACCGGCTGCTGGCGAAGGTGCCGAGGCTGCCGGGGGCGATCATCGAGCGGCTGGTCGAGCACTTCGGCGGGCTGCAGAAGCTGCTCGCCGCGAGCGTCGACGACCTGCAGATGGTGGACGGCGTCGGCGAGGCCCGTGCCCGGAGCGTCCGCGAGGGTCTGTCCCGCCTGGCGGAATCCTCGATCCTGGAACGCTACGTCTAACCAACCTGGGGCTCCGCCCCAGACC
>NZ_JBHWBP010000150.1:0-17186 GCF_042735575.1 Streptomyces sp. NPDC059564
GCGCCGGGCGGCCCGGCTGCGCGCCGAGGCGCTGGAGCTCGCCGCCGCCCGACCCCCGCACCCCGCCCGGGAGAGCCCCGCATGCCCCTGCTGAACACCCTGGCCCGGCTGGAGGCGGTCCGCGCGGGCCGCGCCCGTCCGCTCGCGACCGTGCGGCACCGCCATCTCGGCGAACGCCCGCTGGTCCTCGTACCGCTGACCACGGCCGGCGAGGCGGGGGCTCCGCTCGGCGCGATGGTGGGCACCGACCCGGACGATCCGCGGATCCTGGTGGTCCCGCAGCCCCGCGACCGGGACCTGCGCTGGACGTTCCTGGCCGGTCTGGCCGAGCAGGTGATGCCGTACCTCGACGCGTACGCGGACGTCGTCGAGCCGGCCGAGCGCACCGAGACCGATCCGGAGACCGGCAAGAAGGCCAAGGTCGAGACCGAACTGTGCGTGGACGCCCCGCAGATCGTCGTGCCCAGCCGGGCGGGCGTCGAGTACGTACGGCTGCTGGGCCGCTCGATGCGGTTCCGGCGGACCGCCGAGGAGGACCCGGAGAACCCCTACCCGGCGCCCGCGCGGGTGCCGCTGCTGGGCCGCTGGTTCACGCACCTCGCCGAGCGCTCCCGCGTCCCCGGCTCCTCGATGCTACTCAGCGCCACCGAGCTGCTCGCCCGGCACTGGGCCACCGGCCAGAGCAACCTGGAGGACCAGCACCTCGGCTCGCTGCTCGGCTGGATAGCACCGCCCGCGGGCGTCTCGGGTGCCGAGCGGGCGCTGCGGGTGGAGCTCGGGCGGGACGCGGACGGCCAGTTGCTCTTCCCCCCGTCCGGCCCTGCCACCGACCCGGCCTTCGACAACCGGCTGCTGGCCCCGGCCATCGCGCGGTTCGACGCGGCCCGGTCGGCGGCCCCGCCCGACGGCGACGCGCGCGTACGGGAGGCCGAGCGGGAGGTCCGGCGGCTGGTCGCCGCCCAGATGGAGCCCGCCTGGCGGCAGACCTGGGAGGCGCTCGCCCTGCTGCGGACCCTGCCGCCGGGCGAGCGCACCGAGGAGCGCTGGACCCGCGACCGGTGGTCCTTCACCGGGCACCGGGACCGGGTCCGGGCGGGCGAACCGCCGCAGCCGCGCCGCGACGACGCGGTGACGGCGGCGCAGAAGCTGGCCACGCGGGAGACCGAGCAGGTGCGGCTCGACGCGCAGGAGGCGCTGGACGACCCGCTCGTCATGGCCGGCCGGCGGCTCGCGGGCGAGGCCTTCGCCGGTGAGGTCACCGAGGTGGTGATGGAGTGGACGGACGGCAAGCGGCCCCGCCCGCGCCCGCTGCTGACGGTGGCCACCGAGGACCGGCCCCAGCTCGCCGACGAGGGCGGCGGGAAGGTGTTCCGTTCGCTGGACGGGCGCCAGCAGGCCTTCGCGTTCGTGCGCCACGAGGAGGACGGGCAGCTGGTGCTGCGCGTGCTCGACAAGATGGGCACGGGCCGGGAGCCGGTGGCGGGTTCGGTGCCGGAGAAGGGCGACCGGGTCTGCTGGACGCTGTTCGAGCACGACGCCCGGGGCGGCCCCAAGCTGCCCGATCCGGAGCACACCCCGTGGACGCACGGCGGGCCCCCGGCCCACCTGAGCGCCCTGCCGCTGCCCGACTCCGTGACCGACGAGGACCTGATGTGACGACCTTCGACCCGGGCGCGGCCGCCGCCCAGGCGACCGCCGCCATCCTGCACGACACCCTGCACGGCACCGAGCGGGGCGTGGTGGTGGACTCCCCGCCCGGGGCCGGGAAGTCGACGCTGGTGGTGCGGGCGGCCCGGGAACTGGCCGCGGCCGGACGCCGGCTGATGGTGGTCGCGCAGACCAACGCGCAGGTCGACGACCTGGTGCTGCGGCTCGCCGGGAAGGATCCGGAGCTGAAGGTCGGCCGGCTGCACAGCAGCGACGGCGACGCCTACGACCCCGCGCTGCGGGAGCTGCCCTCGGTCACCCTGTCGGCGAAGCCCTCGGACCTCGCGGAGCTGCCGGTCACCATCTCCACGGCCGCGAAGTGGGCGTACGTGAAGGACGCGGAGCCCTGGGAGCACGCCATCGTCGACGAGGCGTACCAGATGCGCTCCGACGCGCTGCTGGCGGTGGCCGGGCTGTTCGACCGGGCGCTGTTCGTCGGCGACCCGGGGCAGCTGGACCCGTTCAGCGTGGTGGGCGCGGAGCAGTGGGCGGGCCTGTCCTACGACCCTTCGGCGTCGGCGGTGTCCACCCTGCTGGCGCACAACCCGCAGCTGCCGCAGCACCGGCTGCCGGTGTCGTGGCGGCTCCCGGCGACGGCCGCGCCGCTGGTCTCGCGCGCCTTCTACCCGTACTCGCGGTTCCGCAGCGGTACGGGCCCCGGCGAGCGGAGGCTCTCGTACGGGATCGCGGGCGACGGCTCGGGCCCCGACCGGGTGCTGGACGAGGCCGCCGAGTCGGGCTGGGGCCTGCTGGAGCTGCCCGCGCGGCACACCCCGCGCACGGATCCGGAGGCGGTGCGGGCGGTGGCGCTGGTGGTCCGGCGGGCGCTGGACCGGGGCGCGGTGACCGCCGACGAGCAGTCCCCGGGGCCGTCGCCGCTGACGGCCGGCCGGATCGCCGTCGGCACCGCCCACCGCGACCAGGCCGCCGCCGTCCGCACGGCCCTGGCGGCGCTGGGCGTCACCGGGGTCACCGTGGACACCGCGAACCGGCTCCAGGGCCGCGAGTACGACCTCACGGTGATCCTGCACCCGCTGTCGGGCCGCCCCGACGCGACGGCGTTCCACCTGGAGACCGGCCGGCTGTGCGTGCTGGCCTCCCGGCACCGGCACGCCTGCGTGGTGGTGGCCCGGGCGGGCATAGCGGAACTCCTGGACGACCACCCGTCGACGGAGCCGGTCCAGCTGGGCGTCACGGTGAAGTTCCCCGACGGCTGGGAGGCGAACCACTCGGTCCTCGCCCACCTCGCGGAACACCGCGTGACCTGGCGCCCGTAGTCCGTCGCGGCCTCGCGCCGGGCGCTCTTGCGCGACGCTGGACAATGGAGGGTGGCCCGGAGGATTTCGTACGCAGCAGGAGGACACGCATGGCAGAGCCCGAGCGGACCGAGCGGAGGCTGCGGCCCGCGCCGCTGCTCTTCGAGCCCTCGGAGGCCGCCACGGACCCGGAGCACTTCTTCGACCTGGAATCCATCGAGGACCCGCGCGAGCTGCTGGCCCGGGCCACCGAGCTGACCCTGGCCTTCCGGGCCGCGCAGGACAGAGCGGTGGAGTTCCAGGCACTGGCGGCGGCCCAGCTCGCGGACCCGCGCCGCTTCGACCGCCTCTCGCCGCAGGCCATCGCGGAGGCCGCCGAGTGGACCGAGGACTACGCGCGCAAGATGATCGAGTTCGGTGAGGACCTCCAGCGCGGCACGGGCCCCGACGCCGACTGACCCCGCCCGGCCGCACCACCGCGGGACCGGTCCCGCTCCGCACGGCGCCGCACGGGCTCCGCGCCTCCGCGCGCGGAGCCCTCTGGCATATGCGCGGCGCAACATACCCCAAGGGCGCCCGCCGTGTCCCGGTTTTCGGTAACTCCCGGGAACGGGAAGGCTACGGGCGGTAGACATTGGCATATGACGACCCTGACGACGGCCGCCGGCTGCCCCGCCCTCGACGGCCTCGACGCACGCACCGCGCCCGCCACCCAGGTCACCCCGCAGGGCGCCGCCTGGCTGGCCTCCGCTTCCGCCCACCCGCGGAGCACCCTCGCGGCCTGGCAGGCCCGGCCGGCCTCGCCCGCCGTCCTGCCCTGCGGGACCGCGTTCGACGTCGTCAACGTTCCGCTCGTACTGGGCCGCCGGATGCTCGACCTGCTCTGGGAGCAGGGGCCCGGCTCGGGTCCGGCCGCCGTGCACCGCGGCCGGATGCTGCTCTTCGCCGCCCCCGGGACCGCCCAGCGGCTGCCGGCCCTGCTCGCCTGGGAGGAGTGGAGCCCGGCCGCGGCGGCCCCGCTGTGCCACGGCCACGGGGACGCCGTCACCGTGCCCCCGCTGGCCGCCGACGCCCCCGGGCCCTCGCGCTGGCTGGTGGCCCCCGACGCCCGGCTGCCCTGGCTGCCCGGTCCGGACTGCCTGCTCTGGGCGTTCCTGCACGCCGCCCGCGGCCCGGTATCGATTTTTCCTTCGGCCGGACCTGATGCTAATGTCTACGACGTCAGCAGGCGCCGCTAGCTCAGTTGGTTAGAGCAGCTGACTCTTAATCAGCGGGTCCGGGGTTCGAGTCCCTGGCGGCGCACAGACGGAAGAAGGCCCCCACTCCTCGGAGTGGGGGCCTTCTTCGTCGCGGTCCCACCGTCGTCACGGCGTCACGTCGTGATCTTCACCGTGTACGCGCCGGACTGTGTGCGGTCCGCCACTTCGATCGTGATCCGCTCCCCCGGCACCGTGAAGGTCTCCCCGACCTCCAGCGGGGCGTCCGCCAGCGGCGGGTACACCGAGCGGTCCCAGCAGGCCTCCGTCCGCGGGTGCCCGTCCAGCACCTCGATCGGGCCGCCGCCCGAGGCCGCCTCGTTGCGGACCCGGTAGACCAGGACGCCCTCGCTGCAGGTGTCCCCGTCGTTGCCGGACGAGCCCCGGGCCTCGACGGCGATGGCGCTGCCCGGACCGGTACGGATCACCGCGAGCCGGGTCCCGCCCGTGCCGCCGCGCGGCGGGGCCTGCGAGAGCGGCTGGAGGGTGTGCAGGGAGGTGCCGGAGCGCACGCAGTCCACCTGGGACGGGTCCAGCCAGCCCAGCTTCCACTTGTGCCAGCCGAAGAGGTCCGGGGCCATGCCGAACTGGCTGCCCATGACGTCCCAGTCGCCGACGAAGGTGTCCCAGTCGCCCTTGCCGTCCGAGGGCCGGTGGTAGAGGTCGGGCAGGTCGAAGACGTGCCCGGTCTCGTGGGCCAGCACGTTGCGGTCCGGCGGGTGCTGCTCGAAGACGGTCACGATGCGCCGCAGTTCCGCGCCGTCGGCCCGGATGGGACGGTCGAAGTTCACGACCTTCGTGGCGTCGGAGTCCACCCCGGGTGCGTTCGGGTCGGCGACGAAGTACACGACGTCGTACGCGCTGAAGTCCACCTCGGGATCGGCGGCGGCGACCGCGTCCCGCAGGTACGCCGCCCGGTTCTCGGGGGCCCAGTCGCGCTGTATCCCGTACGCGGTCGACGGGCGGGGCATCCGGATCCAGCGCTCCTGCGGGTGCGGGGTCAGCCGGAAGCGGCCGTAGGAGGCCCGCTCGAAGAACTCGCTGGTCGCCGGGAAGTAGTCGGAGGTCAGGTCGGCGGGGGCCACGGCGGGCTGGTGGTCGGGGAAGGAGAGGAAGACCAGTACCGCGTGGAGCGAGCGCTCCGGCTTGGGGTAGGCGCGGTTCCAGCTGTCCAGGCCGAGGGAGTGGTGGGCGGCCGTACGGGTGAGCGCGCAGGGTCCGCCCGTACGGGAATCGGCCACCGCGGGACCGGCGACGAGCGAGATGGCGGCCAGTGCCGTCAGCGAAGTGAGCGCCGCCGCGGTGCTGCGGATGCGGGAGCGGTCCACTCCCCCGGGTGTCTGCTGTCGCGGCACATCGACCTCCGGTGGTGGATTCGTACCCTCCCGTCCACCTTGAGGCGATTGTCTTACTAATGCCCTGTTCCGCTGCCCCAGCCGAGTGAGCACTACGTCAAGTCGGTGACCCGCCGCCTTGACGCCCCCGCCTACAGAACGTCACGACCGATCACGGGAGATCAGTCACGGCCCTCGTGTGCTCACAGGCGCGCAGAAACGATCGCGCGGTCCGTCGCCGACGCTCCGTCAGCACCCCGTCAGCAGCGCGTCATCATGCCGACGGACCGCGCCCCACACGGCGACGCCGCTGGATAGGGCCTCCCGGCAGCCTCTATGATCGGCACACTTTCCTGCACGGACACTCACGAACACTGCGGGAGCCAAGGGTGAGCGGAACCTCAGAAGGAACCGGTTCGGCGGCCGACAGCATCCGATCGGCCCTTACGGAGCGTCACCCAGCGGTGCCGGCCCCGGCGCGCGACTACCGGGCCGCCTTCGACGCGGCGCCCCTCGCGATGGCCCTCGTCGGCCGTGACGGCGAGGTCATCGCCGCCAACCGGGCCCTCGCCGCACTGCTGGGCGCCGAACCGCACGCCCTCGCCGGGCAGCGCGCCGCCGACCTGGTGGACCTGTCGGCGGAGGCCCGTACCTGGCAGGCGTACCAGGAGGTGCTGCGCGGACGGCAGGCGCGGCTGCGCTGCACGCGCCGCCTCAAGCACCCCGACGGGCACTCCCTGTGGACCGAGGTCACCCTGGGGCCGGTGACCGGCACCCAGGACGTCCTGCTGTCCGTCGCCGACATCAGCGACCGGCGCGACCTCCAGGCCCGGCTGCGGCACCTCCAGATGCACGACCCCGTGACCCGGCTGCCCAACCGGGCCCTGTTCTTCGAGCGGCTCTCCGCCGCCCTGGAGGCATCGGCGTACGGGGAGAGCGGCACGGGCCGGATCGGCCTGTGCTACCTGGACCTCGACGGGTTCAAGGCCGTCAACGACACCCTGGGCCACCGGGTCGGCGACCGGCTGCTGACCGCCGTGGCGGCCCGGCTGACACAGTGCGCCGACCAGTGCGGGTACGGGCGAACCGGCGGACACCTCGTCGCCCGGCTCGGCGGCGACGAGTTCGCGCTGCTGGTCGAGGACTCCACCGGCACCGAGCAGCTCACGGAGCTGGCGCGGAGCGTACTGGCCGCCGTACAGGAGCCCTTCGACCTGGCCGGGCAGCGGCTGTCGGTGTCCGCGTCGATCGGGGTCGTCGAACGGGACGCGGCCGGCACCTCGGCGACGGGGCTGATGCAGGCGGCGGACACCACCCTGTACTGGGCGAAGGCCGACGGCAAGGCCCGCTGGACCCTGTTCGACCCCGAGCGCAACGCGCACCGCATGACCCGGCAGGCGCTGTCCTCGACCCTGCGGCCGGCCGTCGAACGGGGCGAGTTCGAGCTGGAGTACCAGCCGCTGGTGGACCTGGAGAGCGGGGCCGTGCGCGGGGTGGAGGCCCTGGTCCGCTGGAAACACCCGCAGTTCGGGACGCTTACGCCGAATCGGTTCATCGGCATCGCCGAAGAGGACGGCTCCATCGTCCAGTTGGGCCAGTGGGTGCTGCGCACCGCCTGTCGCCAGGCCCGGCGCTGGCAGATCGAGCAGCCCACCGACGCGCCGGTGTTCGTCTCCGTGAACGTGGCGGTGCGCCAGGTGTGGGACTCCGACCTCGTCGGCGACGTCGCGGAGATCCTCGCCGAGACCGGGCTCGCCCCGCAGCTGCTCCAGCTGGAGCTGACGGAGTCGGCGGTGATGGGCTCCGCCGGACGGCCGCTCCAGGCCCTCCAGGCGCTGAGCGACATGGGGGTGCGGATCGCGATCGACGACTTCGGCACCGGGTACTCGAACCTCGCCTACCTCAGCCGGCTCCCCGTGTCGGTGCTGAAGCTGGACGGCTCCTTCGTACGCGGCTTCCGCTACGAGGAGGGCACCCACCCCAACCCGGCCGACGAGACCATCGTGGAGGCCCTGGTCCAGCTCGCGCACCGGCTGGGCCTGACGGTCACCGCCGAGTGCGTGGAGACCGCCGGCCAGGCCGCCCGGCTGCGCCGCGTCGGCTGCGACACCGGCCAGGGCTGGCTCTACTCCCGGGCGGTGTCCCCGGACGCGATCGCCACGATGATCAGCCGGCAGGCCGCCTCACGCGCGGACGGGCCCGCCCCGCACCCCCTCGTGTGAGGGGGGCGGGGCGGGCCTGCGCTCGGCGCGGGGTGGGGGGAGATCAGCAGGCGCCGAGGTCCTTCCAGACACCCCATTCACCCGTGGTGCCCGGCGTCTCGTTCTGCGTCCACCACTGGGCCTGCCACTTGTGGCCGTTGTACGAGACCTGGCTGCCGCCGGTGTAGACGGTGCCGGCGACGTACGCCGGGACCGAACCGCATCCGGCGGGCGGCGGGGTCGTCGGCGGCGTCGTGGGCGGGGTGGTCGGAGGCGTGGTGGGAGGCGTCGTGGGCGGGGTGGTCGGCGGCTGCGTCGTGCCGCCGAGGGCGTCCGAGATCTGGTTCAGCAGGGTGGTCTTGTCGTCCAGGCCGAGCAGGGAGTACATCATCGCGCCGGCCAGGCCGCGCTGCTTGCCGTAGTCGACCCGGGCCTGCACCGACTTCTGGTTCAGGCCGGTGAAGAACTCGCCGTCCTTGTAGAAGTACGAGGCCTTGGCCTGGTCGTCCCAGAAGGTGGCCGCCGGGTTGTCGACGATCCCGCCGAGCTCCTTGTAGTTGGCGATGCCGGCCTGCTGGCTGGTCGGCCGGGCGCCGGAGGGACCGGTGGCGCTCTGCGCGAGGCCGTTGGCCGACCCGGCGGGGACGCCCTTCCAGCCGCGGTAGTAGAACTCGTAGCCCAGGGTCAGCTTGTTGGCGGGGAAGCCGCCGGTGATCCCGTAGGCCGGGTTGCCGTCGATCCAGGAGTCGATGGCGTTGTCGATGCTGTACTTCTGCGTGCCCGGGGCGATCGGGTCGGTCGGGTCGCCGGCCGGGGAGTACAGCGGGGACTGGTGGTACGTCGGGCCGTCGCCGTCCCAGGCGCCGTGCATGTCGTACGTCATGATGTTCGCGTAGTCGAGGTACGCGCCGATCTTGTCCGTCTCGATGTACTTGATCTTGTCCTGGCCGGCCGGGAGGGCCGAGGTCAGCAGGTACTTCTTGCCGCCGTTGGCCTGGCCGTACGCGTCGAGCTGCTCGCGGAACTCCTTGAGCAGGAGCGTGAAGTTCTGCTTGTCCTCGGGGGCGTAGTGATTGCCGAGGTGGCCGCCGGAGGAGCCGGGGTACTCCCAGTCGATGTCGATGCCGTCGAAGATCCCGGCGGCGCTGCCCGGGCCGCCGTAGCCGCCGTCGACCGGCAGGTTGCCCTTGATGTACTGGTCGATGCAGGAGGAGACCAGCTTCTTGCGGGAGGCGTCGGTCTTCGCCGCGTCGCTGAAGTACTTCGAGTACGTCCAGCCGCCGATCGAAATGTTGATCTTCAGGTGGGGGTACTTGGCCTTCAGCTGCTTGAACTGGTTGAAGACGCCCACGATCGGCTGGTCCCACTTGTCGGCGACACCGCTGACGCTGTCGGCCGCGCCGAAGGACTTCTGGTAGTCGGCGTACGAATCGCCCGCGCCGTCACCGGCGTTGGGGTTGTTGTCGTCCCCCGCCGCCTTGTTCGCCTCGAAACAGGTGAGGTTGGTGGGGTGGATGTTGCCGAACGAGTAGTTGATGACGTCCAGCTTGCCCGCTATGCCCCGAGTGTCGAGGTGCTTGGGGTAGAACGCGCTGCCGTACACGCTCCACTGGTCGTAGTAGGCGATCTTCACGCCGCCGGCGCTCGCCGTGGCGGAGCTGTCGGCGGCCTGGGCGGTGCCCAGTCCCGCGAAGGTGGCCAGCGCTCCGGCTGCCAGCGCGGCCGTGGCGGCGGCCGCGATGAGGGGTTTACGGATGTGCATGAACTGCCTCCGGGGGGTGGGAGGGGAGAGCATCAGCTTCAGGTGAGAGAAGTGATAGCGATCACCCCGCGCCCCCGTCAATGGTTTGGACCAAAGAAGGACTAGACCACTGAGCGGCCAAATCCCCTCGTCAGAGAGGTGAGCGCCCATCAAAAACCGCCCGCCACCCCGGGTGACGAGCGGTTTAAGGATGTCTTAGGTCATGCTCCGGCAAGGTTTCGGCAACAAACCAGCCAAACCCCGTTCTCCTGCGCTCAAGCCGGAGTCGACCCCTCCGTCGGCATCCCGTACGCATCTGCGACGAGCCCGTACGAGCGGACCCGGGCGGCTCCGCCGTGGGCGTTGGCGGTCAGCATCAGCTCGTCGGCGCCCGTCCGCTTCACCAGGGCGTCGAGTCCCGACCGGACCTCGTCGGGGGTGCCGTGGGCGATGTTCGCCAGCCAGCCGTCGACGAACTCCCGCTCCAGCGGCGTGTAGGGGTACGCGGCCGCCTCCTCGGGCGTCGGGACCAGCCCGGGCCGGCCGCTGCGCAGCCGGAGCATCGACAGGGCGCCGGTGAGCACCTGCGCGCGGGCCTCCTCCTCGGTGTCGGCGGCGAGCGCCGAGACCCCGATGAGGGCGTACGGGGCGTCCAGTACGGCGGAGGGCCGGAAGCTCTGGCGGTAGAGGTCGAGGGCGGGCAGGGTGCCGGCGGCCGAAAAGTGGTGGGCGTACGCGAACGGCAGGCCCAGCTCCCCCGCGAGGCGGGCGCTGAAGCCGGAGGAGCCGAGCAGCCAGACCGGCGGCCGTCCGGCGGGGCCCTGCACCGGGCCGGGCACGGCGTGGACGCGGGCGTACGGGTGCCCGTCGGGGAAGTCGTCGTCGAGGAAGCGGGTCAGCTCCGCGAGCTGGCGGGGGAACCCGTCCGCGGCCTCGTCCAGCCGCCCGGTCCCGCGCAGCGCGGCCGCCGTACGGGGGTCGGTGCCGGGCGCGCGGCCCAGCCCGAGGTCGACCCGGCCGGGGGCGAGGGCCTCCAGGGTGCCGAACTGCTCGGCCACGGCCAGCGGGGCGTGGTTGGGGAGCATGACCCCGCCGGAGCCGAGCCGGATCCGGGAGGTGTGGGCGGCGAGGTGGGCCAGGATCACGGCCGGGGAGGAACTGGCGACCCCGGGCATGGAGTGGTGCTCGGCGACCCAGTGGCGGTGGTAGCCGCGGGATTCCGCGAGCCGGGAGATCTCCACGCTGGTGCGCAGGGAGGCGTGCGCGGTGCTGCCGCTGCCGACGGTGACCAGGTCGAGCACCGAGAGCGGCACCGGCGCCGTGCCCCGGACGGTCCCGCGGACGGGATCGGCGCCGCGGACCGGATCGGCGCCGCCCGCCCCCTCGGGGCCCCGCTCCCCGCCGTCCGCGTGCCGGCCCGCATCCCCGGTGTCGCTCATCGTCGCTCCCGTCCCGTTCAGCTCGTGTCCGTACGAAGAATCCGTACGAAAAGTCCGTACGAAGAACTCGAACCGTGAGCGCGCTCCGGGCATTCCCGGCAGCGCGGCCCGCCTGTCATGCCCTTGGCATATGCCAGGCGAGTAGGTCCAGGCAGAGGGACTCGAATCAGCCATCAATCTCCCCAACAGACGCTCCACTTGGGCATCTTGATGGCTATCGTGAGAGGGCAAGCGGTAACAAACCTGGTAGGGGGAGACCGTGGCGCTGAAGCCCGAGCCGACCGCGCCGTTCCACTCGGTGCAGTACGCCCTGCGCGTACTCGAAACGATCTCGCGGCACACCGGAGGTGTGACCGACGCCCAGATCGCGCGCGAAACGGGCCTGCCCTCGGCCCATCTCGCCCCGATGCTGCTCATGCTCCGCCGGGAGGGATACGTCCTCCAGGTCTCCGACGGCGCCTACGCCATAGGCGACTCCCTGGTGCTGCTCGGCTCCGGCGTCGACCGGCAGCAGGCGCTCCAGGAGAAGCTGCAGGACACCCTCGACCGGCTGCGGGATTCGGTCGGCGCGGCCGTGTACATCAGCCGCTACGTCGACGGCGAGGTCCGCATCACGCAGTTCGCGGACAGCCCGCGCACGCCGAAGGTGCACGAGTGGGTCGACTTCCGCTCGGCGGCGCACGCCAGCGCGGTCGGCAAGTGCCTGCTGACGCAGCTCGACCTGAACGGGCGGCGCGACCACCTGTCCCGGCACAAGATCGCCCGGCTCACCTCGAAGACGATCGTGAGCGAGCGGGTGCTCTTCAACAAGCTGGACAGCCAGCCGGCCACCGTGCCCGTGCTGGACCTCCAGGAGTACGCCGTGGGCACGGTCTGCGCGGCGGTTCCGATCACGGCGGGAGCGGCCGTGGGCTGCCTGGCCCTGTCGATGCCGGTCGAACACGCCCACCGGCTGCGGGCCGCCGCCGACGCGCTGAACCGGAAGGCCGCGCCGCTGCTGCTGTCACTCGCGCTGTGACGGTGGGTGAGGGCGCGCGACGGGGAAAACACTTCGGGCGGTTCCCGGTGAACCGGAAACCGCCCGAAGTACAGGTGCGCCGCCAGGGACTCGAACCCCGGACCCGCTGATTAAGAGTCAGCTGCTCTAACCAACTGAGCTAGCGGCGCCTGACAGAGAAAATACTACCTGCTCCGAGAGGGTGCTCAAAACCAATACCCGCAGGCGGGGGCGGGCAGCCCTCAGCGGTCCAGGAGGCCCCGGCGGCCCTGGGCCTCGTACGCCGCCAGGAGCGCGGCCAGGCCCTCGGCGTCGAGCGGGCGGTAGCCGGTGCCGGTGCGGTGCCAGACCGGGCCGGGGCAGCCGAAGCCGGCCCGGCGCAGGGCGACCCGGTGGACCTTGTTCGTGGCGGTGACGGGCATGGCGTCGAGGATCCGCAGGTAGCGCGGGGCCATCTTGGTACCGAGGTCCGGCTGCGCGGCGAGGAAGGCGGCGAAGGCGGCCGGGTCGAAGGCGGCGCCCTCGCGCAGGGCCAGGGCGGCCATGACCTGGTCCCCGGCGACCTCGTCCGGGACCGCGTACACGGCGACGGCGGCCGCGTCCTCCCAGCGGGCCAGGATGTTCTCGATCACGGCGGCGGCCAGGTTCTCGCTGTCGACCCGGAGCCGGTCGTCGGTGCGGCCCGCGAAGTAGAGGAAGCCCTCGGGGTCCCGGAAGAAGAGGTCGCCGGTCCAGTACCAGCCGTCGCGGGTGCGGGCGGCCTCGGCGTCCGGATTGCGCCAGTAGCCCTCGAAGAGGCTGCGGCCCCGGTTGACGAGTTCGCCGATGGCCTCGTCGCCGTTGAGCAGGCGGCCGTCCGCGTCCAGGAGGGCCGGCGGGCAGGCGCGGCCGGTCTCCGGGTCGATGACGGCGAGGTCGTCGCCCGCGCCGGCCCTCCCGAGCGCCCCCGGCGGGGTGTCGGCGGTGCGCTGGACCGAGGCGCCGCCCTCGGTGGCCCCGTAGCCCTCCACGAGGCGGACCCCGAAGCGCTCGGTGAAGCGGGCCGCGTCCACCGCCCCGGCCTCGGTGCCGAAGCCGAGGCGCAAGGTGTGCGCGCGGTCGTCGGGGCGGGGCCCGGTGGCCAGGAGGTACTGGACGGCCCGGCCGACGTAGGTGAAGTACGTCGCCCCGTAGGCCCGTACGTCGTCCAGGAAGGCGGAGGCGGAGAAGCGGCGGCGCAGGGCGACGGGGGCGCCGCCGCTGAGGGCGGGCAGCCAGTCGGCGATGACGGCGTTGCCGTGGAAGAGGGGCATGCAGATGTAGTGCACGTCGTCCGGGGTGACCGAGAACCGGCGGGCCAGGGAGTGGCCGGCGGCGGCGAGCCGGCCCTGGCTGCAGATGGCGGCCTTGGGGGCGCCGGTGGAGCCGGAGGTGAAGTAGAGGAGCAGCCGGCTGTCGGGGCCGGGCGGACGGACGGTCGCCTCGCCGGGCTCGGCGGCGGCGTAGGGGGCGAGGAGGGCCTCGTAGGACTCGGTCCCGGTCACGAGGATCCGTACGCCGGGCAGGTCGAGGCCGCGCAGCAGCGGGAGGTGGGCGGGCTCGGTGACCAGGATCCGGCAGTCGGTGTGCAGGATGTCGCGGGCCAGCTCGGGGCCGCGCCGGGTGGGGTTGATCCCGGCGACGGCGGCCCCCGCGAGGGCCGCCGCGCCGAGCCAGAAGGGGAACTCGGGGGTGTTGTCGAGCAGCACCCCCACGTGCGGCTCCGCCCCCGGCGGCAGCAGGTCGGCGAGGAGCGCGGCGCGGGCCGCGGCCTCCTGGGCGGTCCGGTGCCGGCTGAGCACGGTGGCTCCGGTGGGGCCGTCGGCCCCGTGCTTCAGTCCGGGCCGGTGGTCGCCCCATTGGCGCGCGATGAGCTCCGCGACGGTCCCGGGTGCGCCCGTGCCGGGCGCGGTCGTCGTCCGCATGCCGCCGGAGGTTAGCTGACGTAGCGTCAGAATTGAACGTCGGAGCAGGAGTAGAAGGCCATCGCGGTGTCGTTGACGGTCCAGACGGCGAGGATCATGTGCCGGCCGCTCTTGCCGCTCGGCATGGTGCCGCGGTGGATCGTGGTCATGTCCGGGCGGCCGCCGTTGTAGGGGACGACGAGGAAGGGCTGGGGGTCGAGCGAGGCCCGGGTCAGCGGCTTGGTGGGGTCCCAGCCGTTCTTGGTGACGTAGTACTTGAAGTCGGTCGTGGAGTGGTTCGCGGTGAACTGCCAGCGGAAGTCGAAGCTCTGGCCGGAGGTGACGCGGGTGGCGGGCCAGGTGGCGCCGCGCGGGTCGTCGAGCTGCGCGAACTCGCTGTGGCCGCCGGAACATATCTGGCCGTCGGCGGGGCCCGCGGCCGGGAAGCCCTTGTAGCCCTCGACGCTCTGGGGCTCCCACTGGATGGGGCCGCAGTCGGAGACGGCCTTGTTGGCGCAGAGCTTCTGGCGGCTGATGGGGGTGTCGGTGTAGCCGTGGCCGCTCGCGGTGGGGGCGCTCAGCAGGGTCACACCGGCGAGGAGGCCGAGGCCGAGGGCGGCGGCGCCGGCCCGTCCGGGCCGTGCGGGCATGCGGAAGAGACGCATGGTGCTCCTTGGACGTGGGGGGACGGACGGGGACGAGAGCCGGACGTGCGTGGGGACGGCTCTCTCGGGGGCGGCACGTACGTGGGTGATCCGGGTGATCTCAGGTCTAGACCAAGCCCCAAGTCACACAGTATTGACGGGAGTTGGCCATGTCTATACCAATGAGAAAACGGGTGGTCCGGTCGCTTCCGGCCACCCGTTCCCTGGTACGCGCGTTACTGGTTTCTTGCTGGACCTACTCGTCTTACTGGTCGCTGCGCCCGGTGTAGAAGGCGACGGTGAGGTCCTTGACCAGCGCCTTGCGCTCGTAGTCGTCGAGCTCGACGATCCCGCGCGAGGTGAGGCGGTGGACGGTGTCGTCGACGGCGTCGACGACGGAGGTCAGGACGGTGTCCCGGTGCTTGGCGTCGATCGCGGCGACCCGGCGGCGGCGCATCGCCTCCGCGACCTCCGGGGCGTACTCGATGCGGGTCGGCTGGGCCGAGAACACCTCGATGCCGACGGCCTCGGTCTCGGCCGCGAGCATCCGGGTCAGCGCGTCGCCGACGGCCTCGGCGTCGCGCAGGGTCGGGGCGTCCTCGTGGAAGGCGTCGGCGGGGAGCTGGGACAGCACCCGGGCCATGGCCGACTCGACCTGCTCGGCGAGGTAGTCGGTGTGGTCCTCGACGGCGAGGGTGGCCCGGGCGGTGTCCTTGACCTGCCAGACGACCTGGACGACCACCTGGAGGGCGAGGCCGCCGGAGTCCACGGCGGCCATGGGCTCGCTGCGCCAGTGGCGCAGCCGGACGTCCACGCGCTGGCGCAGCAGGAGGGGGCTGATCCAGGTGAGGCCGGTACGGCGGACCGTGCCGCGGTAGCGGCCGAAGAGGGTGAGCACCCAGGCGTGGCCGGCCTTGGCGCGGCCGAGCCCACCGAGTGCGAGGAGGGCGACGACGCCGAGGAAGGCGAGCGGGGGCCAGTGGGCGGCGCGGAGCCCCTGGTAGGTGCGGGGGGCCGCGCCGAACGCGGCCACCAGGGGGGCGGGGACGGCCCCGGCCCGCCACAGGACGGCCGCGCAGCCGGTGACGGCGAGGCCGCCGACGGCCACGGCGATCCAGCCGGGCAGCACCGGGCCGCGGTGCTCGCGGAGCCGGTCGTCGCCCCGGGGGACGCGGCGCCCCGCGGGCGGCCGTGCGGCCGGTGCCCGGCGGGCGGGGGGCTGGGGGCGCGGGGGCGCGGGGGCGGGCCGGGGGTGGGCGCGGAAGGGGAGGTGGACCGGGATTTCGGTGACGGCCGTGCCGCGTGGGGGGCGCAGGTGGGGGAGGTCCTGGGTGTCCGCCTCTTCCCTCGCGTCCATGCCGCGGGCGACGGCCTGGGCCACGATCTCGGCGACCCCGGGCCCGGGCACGCCGGTTCCCTGCGGGGCGTCGGCCTCCACCTCGGCCCGCGCGGCCGGCACCTCACCCCGCGCGGCGTCGACCCACCGCCCGGGCCGGGGCGGTTCCCCGACGGGGGCTGCGGGGGGCGGCTCGGGGGCGGCGGCCTTTGCGGGGGGCGCTTCGGGGGTGGCGTCGGCCGGGTGCGCGGCCCTTGCCGGGGCCGGCTCCGGGACGGTGTCGGCCGGGTGCGCGGCCCGGGGCAGGTGGGCGACCGGGTGGTCCGGGCCGGCGGGATGGGCGGCGTCCTGGTCGGAGCCGACCTGGTGGGCAGCGGCCCGCGCGTCGTGGTGCTGATCCCTTGCGGGGAGGGCCTCGGGAGCAGTGTCGACGGGGTACGCAGCCTGGGACACGGGGGCCGCGGGGTGGGCGGCGGTCCGTGCGTCGGGGTGCGACTCCATCGGCTCCGCCCCCGGGGCGGCGGCTCGGGCCGGGCCGCCCGCCGTCATCGGCGCGGCGTCCGCTCCCCAGCCGCCGCGGCCCACCGCGACGGGCTCGGGGTCGGCGGGGTGCGCCAGGTTCGGGCCGGCCGGACGGGCCGGGCGGACCATCGCCACGACGTCGGCCAGGTACTCCTGCCCTGCCGGGTGGGGCTCCGCTGTGGGGGCTGCCGCCCGGGCGGCGCGCGCCGGCTCACCGTCGCCGGGTCCGCCCACGGCCACCAGCCGGTGCTCTGCCCGGCCCGCCGACGCGGCTTCCGCCGGGCCTGCCGCCCAGACGGAACGCCCGGCCGGGTGCGCGGACCGCGCGGGGTCGGCACCCGGTTCCACCAGCTCGGCATCCGCGGCCCAGCCGGGGTGCCCGGCGGCCACCGGCTCGACGTCGCCGCCCCGGGCGGGGTGCGGCTCCGCCACGGGGGCCGTCGCCCAGGCGGCGCGACCGGTCACCGACGGCTCGGGGTCAGCCGGATGCCCGGGCCACGGGCTGTCGGCAGAGTGGCCGACGGCCATCGACCCGGCGTCCCGGGCGGGACGGTGCTCCGCCGCGGGGACGGCCGCCCAGGCGGCGCGGCCGACCGCCGGAGGGGCGGGCTCGGCCGGGTGCGCGAGCCGCGCGGGATCGGCGGGCGGCTCCCAGGTCTGGCGGAGCGCCGCCACCGGCTCGGGGATCTCCCGCTCCGCGTTGGCATGCCGGGCAGGGTGGGGTTCCGACGTAGGGGCGGCCGCCCAGGCGTCGGGACGGGGATCGGCGGCAGGAACGGGCGGCGCGGCGGGGGGTCCGAGACACATCGGTGCGGGGGCGGGCGGTTGCGG
>NZ_JBHWBP010000151.1:0-17167 GCF_042735575.1 Streptomyces sp. NPDC059564
AAGCCCCAAACCGACTCTGAGACCGCCCAAGGGGACACCGCTCTCCCACCCCACCGGCCCGCAGGCAAGGGGGCGGGTCGGCAGGCGCCGCCCGGGCGCCACCCCTCGAGGGGGAGATGACGGGCCCGCGCCGCAGGCTCCGTATGCCCCACACCCCCCGCCCATGTCACGGCTGCGCTGCAAGCGTGGACGCCCCGGGCGGCTCAAACGCACCGCCTCGTAGAATCGGCGGGTGGATACGACCCTGGATGACCCTCTCGTCGGGCGCGTGCTCGACGGCCGCTACCGCGTCGACGCCCGCATCGCGGCCGGCGGCATGGCCACGGTCTACCGGACCGTCGACACCCGCCTGGACCGCGTACTCGCCCTGAAGGTGATGCACCCGGCGCTCGCCGCCGACGCCGCCTTCGTGGACCGCTTCATCCGCGAGGCGAAGTCCGTGGCCCGCCTCGCCCACCCCAACGTGGTCGCGGTCTTCGACCAGGGCACGGACGGCCCGTACACGTACCTCGCCATGGAGTACGTCTCCGGCTGCACCCTGCGCGACCTGCTGCGCGAGCGCGGCGCGCTCCAGCCCCGGGCCGCCCTCGACATCTTCGAGCCGGTGCTCGCGGCCCTCGGCGCCGCCCACCGCGCCGGGTTCGTCCACCGGGACATGAAGCCCGAGAACGTCCTGATCGGCGACGACGGCCGCGTCAAGGTGGCCGACTTCGGCCTGGTCCGCTCCGTGGACCAGGCGACGAACACCACCGGCTCCATCCTCGGCACCGTCTCCTACCTCGCGCCCGAGCAGATCGAGAACGGCGTCACCGACACCCGCGTGGACGTCTACGCCTGCGGCGTCGTCCTGTACGAGATGCTCACCGGCTCCAAGCCGCACACCGGCGGGACCCCCGCCCAGGTGCTCTACCAGCACCTCAACGAGGACGTCCCGCCCCCGTCGGCCGCCGTCCCCGGACTGCCCGACGTCCTCGACGCCCTGGTCGCGCACGCCACCGCCCGCGCCCCCGAGCAGCGCCCCGCCGATGCCGCGGCCCTGCTCGGGCTGGCCCGCGAGGCCCGCGCGCGGCTCAGCGACGCCGAGCTGGACTCGGTACCGCCGCAGGCGCGGGCCGAGGAGCGGGCCTCCAGCGAGGACCGCACCGGCGTGATCCCCCGCCCGGTGGGCGCGGCGCAGCAGCCGGTGCAGCACACCTCCCGCCTGTCGATGCCCGCCACCCCGCCGCCGGCGGCCCCGGACCGCCGCCGGGCGGTGCCCCGCCCGCGCCGCGGCATAGTGCTGGTCGTCGCCGGGATCCTGCTCGCGCTCGGGCTCGGCGCGGGCGTCTGGTACATCAACTCCGGCCAGTTCACCAAGGTCCCCAACCTCCTCGGCAAGACGGAGGAGCAGGCCAGGTCCCAGCTGTCCGCCGCCGGGCTCGGCGTGAAGCGGGTGGACCGGAAGTTCAGCGACGCCTTCGACCGCGGGACGGTGATGAACACCGACCCCGAGGGCGGCAAGCGGATCCGCGGCAACGGGGCGGTCGTCCTCACCGTGTCCCGCGGCCCCGAGGTGATCAGCGTCCCCGACCTGAAGGGCAGGCCGCTGGAGGAGGCCAAGGCCGAGCTGACGAAGACGGGCCTGGCGCCCGGCGTCGTCACGCAGGCCTTCAGCCAGGACGTCGCCCAGGGCTCGGTGATCGAGAGCCAGCCGGCGGGCGGCCAGAAGCGGGCCCCCGACACCGCGATCGCGCTGGTCGTCAGCAAGGGCCGCCCGGTGCCCGTCCCGCCCGTCACCGGCAAGCCCGTCGACCAGGCGCGCGCCGCGCTGGAGGCCGTCGGCCTGAAGGCGGCGACGGCTCCCGAGCAGGTCAACTCCGCCTCCGCCGCCGGTACGGTGGCCGGCCAGTCGGTCGCGGCGGGCGCCCAGGCGGCGGCCGGTGACACCGTCACGCTGACCGTGTCGAAGGGGCCGCGCCAGATCCCGGTGCCGGACGTGACCAACCAGGACGTGGACCCGGCCCGCAAGACGCTGGAGGCCCTGGGCTTCAAGGTCAAGGTGGACCGGCCCTTCCTCTCCTTCAGCAACACGGTGGACACCCAGTCGGTGCCGGCCGGGCAGAGCGCCCCCGAGGGCAGCACCATCACCCTGCGGACCAAGGGACTGTGACGGCCGTGAAGCGCAATCCCGTGGGCGGGCACGTGCCCGTCGCCGGCGGCCTCGCCTCCGTCGGTCTCCCGTATGCCCGTGAGATGGGCGCGGAGGCCCTCCAGGTCTTCGTCGCCAATCCGCGCGGCTGGGCCACCCCGACCGGCAATCCGGTGCAGGACGAGCTGTTCCGGGCGCGCTGCGCCGAGGAGTCCCTCCCGGTGTACGTGCACGCCCCGTATCTGATCAACTTCGGCTCCCACACCGAGGCGACCGTGGAGAAGTCGGTGGAGTCCCTGCGCCACTCGCTGCGCCGGGGCCGGGAGATCGGCGCGCTCGGCGTGGTCGTGCACACCGGCTCGGCGACCGGGGGCAGGCCGCGCGAGGCGGCGTACGCGCAGGTCAGGGAGCACATGCTGCCGCTGCTCGACGAGCTGACCCACGAGGACGACCCGTTCCTGCTGCTGGAGTCCACGGCCGGTCAGGGTTCCTCGCTGTGCTCGCTGGCCGAGGACTTCGGGCCGTACTTCGACGCCCTGGACCACCACTCGAAGCTGGGCATCTGCCTGGACACCTGCCACATCTTCGCGGCGGGCCACGATCTGGCCGAGCCGGGCGGCACCAAGCGGATGCTGGACCTGCTCGTGGACACGGTGGGCGCGGGCCGGCTGAAGCTGATCCACGCCAACGACTCCAAGGAGGGCGTCGGCGCCCACAAGGACCGCCACGCCAACATCGGCCAGGGCCACATCGGCCGCGAGGCCTTCGCGGAGCTGTGCACGCACCCCGAGACGGAGGGCGTGCCGCTGATCATCGAGACGCCCGGCGGCAAGGAAGGGCACGCGGCGGACGTGGCGCTGCTGAAGGAGCTGCGCGGCGGCCACTGAGCCCGGGAACCCTTGAGGGAATACCCCAGGGGGGTATACGGTTCTGTCTGTCGGCAGGACCGTACACCCGGCTTTCCCTCAGGGGGTCGTCATGGATCAGGGGCACGCCCACCACCACGAACACCCGCACGAGCAGTCGCACGGCCACGGGCACGAGGGGCACCACGCACCGGGCCCGGCCGATTGGGGCACGGCGGCGCGGGCCACCCTGCACTGCCTCACCGGATGCGCCGTCGGCGAGGTGCTCGGCATGGTCGTCGGCACCGCCCTGGGCTGGGGGAACCTCCCGACGATGATCCTCGCGATCGTCCTCGCGTTCCTCTTCGGCTACGCGTTCACCCTGCGCGGGATCCTCGCCGCCGGCGTGGACCTCCGTACGGCCGTCCGGGTGGCGCTGGCCGCGGACACGGTGTCGATCGCCGTCATGGAGCTGATCGACAACGGGGTCATCGCCGTGTGGCCCGGAGCGATGGACGCCCACCTCTCGGACGGGCTGTTCTGGACGGCGCTCGCGCTCTCACTGGCGCTGGCCTTCGTCGTGACCACCCCGGTCAACAAGTGGCTGATCGGCCGCGGCAAGGGTCACGCGGTCGTCCACCAGTACCACTAGCGCCCGGGACTAGAGCTCGGGTCCGTCGCCCGGTTCCTCCTGGTACGAGTAGCGCTGCTCGCGCCAGGGGTCGCCGATGTTGTGGTAACCCCGCTCCTCCCAGAAGCCCCGCCGGTCGGCGGTCATGTACTCGATGCCCCGGACCCACTTGGGGCCCTTCCAGGCGTAGAGGTGCGGGACCACGAGCCGCAGCGGGAACCCGTGCTCGGCCGTCAGCAGTTCGCCGCCCATGTGGGTGGCGAAGACGGTTCCCTCGGAGGCGAAATCGGCCAGTCTCATGTTGGAGCTGAAGCCGTACTCGGCCCACACCATCACATGCGTGACCTGCGGGGCGGGCGGTGCGAGCTCCAGGAGGGTACGCGCCAGCACCCCGCCCCATTCGGCGCCCAGCATGCTGAACTTGGTGACGCAGTGCAGGTCGGCGACGACGGAGTCGAACGGAAGGGCCGCGAACTCCTCGTGGTTCCAGCAGTGCTTCTCACCGTCGGCCGTGGCGCCGAAGACCCGGAACTCCCAGCGCTCCGGCTTGAACTTGGGCACGGGACCGTAGTGGGTGACGGGCCAGCCCCTCTGTAGCCGCTGCCCGGGAGGGAGCTCGAACTGCTCTGCTCCCGGAGATTCCCGGCTTTCCGGCTGACCCATGTCTCCATGGTGACATGCGTGGCGGGGTGGTCACGACCAGGTACGGCCCCAGGGGGGCAAGTCGTGGCAACTCCCACTAAGGAGGCACTTACTGGACGGCCTCCGGCGGCGGTGCAAAGATGCGCGCACCTGCCCAGTCACCTAGCTGACATTGCTTGGAAGGAGCCTCTGCGATGCAGGGCGACCCCGAGGTCCTTGAGTTTCTCAACGAGCAGCTGACCGGCGAGCTCACGGCCATCAACCAGTACTGGCTGCACTACCGCATCCAGGACAACAAGGGTTGGACGAAGCTCGCCAACTACACCCGTGCCGAGTCCATCGACGAGATGAAGCACGCGGACAAGATCACCGAGCGCATCCTGATGCTCGACGGCCTGCCGAACTACCAGCGCCTCTTCCACGTACGCGTCGGCCAGACCCTGACGGAGATGTTCCAGGCGGACCGGCAGGTCGAGGTCGAGGCCATCGACCGCCTCAGGCGCGGCATCGAGGTCATGCGCGGCAAGGGCGACGTCACCTCGGCGCGGCTGTTCGAGGAGATCCTGGAGGACGAGGAGCACCACATCGACTACCTCGACACCCAGCTCGAACTGATCGAGAGCATCGGCGAGCCGCTCTACATCGCGCAGCTGATCGAGCAGCCGGAGAGCTAGGACCGGGACTGACGCCGGGGCCGGGGCTAGGCCGCTTCGGCCAGCGCGGGCTCGGGCTCGGCCGCGGACACGAGCCGGGTGTCGGCCGCCAGCACCGCCGCCCCGTCGCCCTTCTCCAGCAGTTCCCGGCGCGGGCAGGCCCCGCGGCCGAGGAGGCCCTGGATGGTGCGCACGCAGGAGCCGCAGTCGGTTCCGGCCTTGGTCACCGAGGCGATCTGGCGGGGGGTGCAGGCCCCGGCAGCCGCGTGGTCCTTGACCTGCTTGTCGGTGATCCCGAAGCAAGAGCAGACGTACACGCGGTTCACCTCCCAGGCGGAACGGTTCGACGGGCCCTCCCGATGTCGGTGAGGCTTACCTAACCGTACCCAAAGTTAGGGTCACCTAAAAGACCCGGATACGCCGATGGGGCGCGGATCACATCGATCCGTGCCCCATCGTCGTAGGAAGCCACCTACTGATCGCGGTCCCTACTGGTCGCGGTACATCTCGGCGACCAGGAACGCCAGGTCCAGGGACTGGCTGCGGTTGAGCCGCGGGTCGCAGGCCGTCTCGTAGCGCTGGTGCAGGTCGTCGACGAAGATCTCGTCGCCGCCGCCCACGCACTCGGTGACGTCGTCACCGGTGAGCTCGACGTGGATGCCGCCCGGGTGGGTGCCCAGCGCCTTGTGGACCTCGAAGAAGCCCTTGACCTCGTCGAGCACGTCGTCGAAACGGCGCGTCTTGTGGCCGGAGGCCGCCTCGAAGGTGTTGCCGTGCATCGGGTCGGTGACCCAGGCGACGGTCGCACCGGACGCGGTGACCTTCTCGACCAGCTCGGGGAGCTTGTCGCGGACCTTGTCGGCGCCCATGCGGACGACGAAGGTCAGCCGGCCCGGCTCGCGCTCGGGGTCCAGGCGGTCGATGTACGTCAGCGCCTCGTCCACCGTGGTGGTCGGGCCGAGCTTGATGCCGAGCGGGTTGGCGATCTGCGAGCAGAACTCGATGTGCGCGTGGTCCAGCTGGCGGGTGCGCTCACCGACCCAGACCATGTGGCCGGAGGTGTCGTACAGCTTGCCGGTACGCGAGTCCGTACGCGTGAGGGCGCCCTCGTAGTCGAGGAGCAGCGCCTCGTGCGAGGAGTAGAACTCGACGGCCTTGAACTCCGCCGGGTCGGTGCCACAGGCCTTCATGAAGTTCAGCGCGTTGTCGATCTCCCGCGCGAGCTGCTCGTAGCGCTGCCCGGACGGGGAGGACTTCACGAAGTCCTGGTTCCAGGCGTGCACCTGGCGCAGGTCGGCGTAACCACCGGTGGTGAAGGCGCGCACCAGGTTCAGCGTCGAGGCCGACGCGTGGTACATGCGCTTGAGCCGCTCGGGGTCCGGGATCCGGGCCTCTTCGGTGAAGGCGAAGCCGTTGACGGAGTCACCGCGGTAGGTCGGCAGGGTGACGCCGTCGCGGGTCTCGGTGTCCTTGGAGCGCGGCTTCGAGTACTGGCCGGCGATGCGCCCGACCTTCACGACGGGCACGGAGGCCGCGTACGTCAGGACGGCACTCATCTGGAGCAGCGTCTTCAGCTTGGCGCGGATGTGGTCGGCGGACACGGCGTCGAAGGCCTCGGCGCAGTCGCCACCCTGGAGCAGGAACGCCTCGCCCTTGGCGACGGCTCCCAGACGGGCGCGCAGCTGATCGCACTCACCCGCGAAAACGAGGGGAGGATACGACTCGAGGTCCGCGACGACAGCGCGCAGTGCCTCGGCATCGGGGTACGAAGGCTGCTGCGCCGCGGGAAGGTCTCGCCAGGTCGCCTGATGGGCGGGGGCTTGGGTTTCAGCGTTCACGGTCACCTCGTACACATTACGGCGTCACACGTCCCGTCCGGCCCGGCGCCCACCTGGTGAGACGGTGTCGCTCGAAGGTTCGGGGCCCGGAATGGAACGGAATCCATGGTTCACATGTCGGTATAGAACGGATGCAGCGAGATCACGTCCGCTTGGGCTAGGGTGCCTCGCATGTACGCACACTCCAACCAGAACTGGTGGTGGCCCGCTCCCGGCGGCCCACCTCTCGTGCGTACCCACTGACACGAGCGACGCGAAGGCCGCCCCGAGGGGCGGCCTTCCGCGTTCGCGCGACGGGACCGTCCCTCCCTCCGACCAGGAAGGACGCCCACACCATGTCCCAGGCCCCTCAGTTCCAGGATGGCCCGTTCGACCCGAGCCGTCTCCTCGACGACTCCTGCCCGCCCTTCGCCCTGCTCCGCCGCCGCACCCCGGGCCGCGACCACGACACCGTCGAGGTGCTCATCGGGCCGGTGCACGAGGCGGCGCGGCTGGCCGACCTGCCGGTGCGGGAGCTGCCCACCCTCGCCCTCGTGCCGTTCCGGCAGATCCGCGAGCGCGGCTTCGACGTCCGCGACGACGGCACCCCGCTCAGCGTGCTGGCCGCCGAGGAGGCGTACGAGATCCCGCTCGCCGAGGCGCTGGCCGCACTCCCCGCCCACCCGGTCCGGGTCCGGGACGGCGGCTTCGACGTCGGCGACGAGGAGTACGCGGCCACCGTCGAGCGCGTGATCCGCGACGAGATCGGCCGCGGCGAGGGCGCGAACTTCGTGATCCGGCGGACCTACGGGGGCCGCATCGACGGCTTCGGCCGGGCCGACGCCCTCGCCCTGTTCCGGCGGCTGCTGGAGGGCGAGCGGGGCGCGTACTGGACGTACGTCGTGCACACCGGGGAGCGGACCCTGGTCGGGGCCAGCCCGGAGGTCCACGTACGGATGTCCGGGCGGACGGTCGTGATGAACCCGATCAGCGGCACGTACCGCCATCCCGCCGGGGGCCCCACCGCCGAATCGCTCCTCGCCTTCCTCGGCGACCGCAAGGAGACGGAGGAGCTGTCGATGGTGGTCGACGAGGAACTCAAGATGATGTGCACCGTCGGCGACATGGGCGGGGCCGTCGTCGGGCCCCGGCTCAAGGAGATGTCCCACCTCGCGCACACCGAGTACGAGCTGCGCGGACGCTCCTCGCTGGACGTCCGCGAGGTGCTGCGGGAGACCATGTTCGCGGCCACCGTGACGGGCTCGCCCGTGCAGAACGCCTGCCGGGTGATCGAACGCTACGAGAGCGGCGGCCGCGGCTACTATGCCGGCGCGCTGGCCCTCCTCGGCCTGGACCCCGCCGGCGGCCAGACCCTGGACTCCCCCATCCTGATCCGCACCGCCGACATCGCGGCCGACGGAACCCTGCGGGTGCCGGTCGGCGCCACCCTGGTCCGCCACTCCGACCCGCTCGGCGAGGTCGCCGAGACCCACGCCAAGGCCGCCGGGGTGCTGGCGGCGCTGGGCGTACGGGAGGCCGCGCCCCGCCCCGCCTCCGAAGGGGCCCGGCTGGCCGACGACCCCCGGGTCCAGGCCGCCCTCGCCGCCCGGCGGCACGACCTGGCGCCGTTCTGGCTGCGGATGCAGGAGCAGCCCGCGACGCCGACCGGCCACGCGCTGGTGGTCGACGGGGAGGACACCTTCACCGCGATGCTGGCCCACGTGCTGCGGGTGACCGGCCTGGAGGTGACCGTACGCCGCTACGACGACCCCGGGCTGCGCGCGGCGGCCCTGGCCTGGGACGGCCCGGTCGTCCTCGGCCCGGGCCCCGGCAACCCGGCGGACTCCGGCGACCCGAAGATGCGGACGCTGCGCGCCCTGGCCCGGGACCTGCTGGCCGGCCACCGGGGCGGGATCCTGGGCGTCTGCCTGGGCCACGAGCTGCTCGCCGCCGAGCTGGGGCTGCCGCTGATCCGCAAGGCGGAGCCGGCGCAGGGGGCCCAGACGCGGATCGGCCTGTTCGGGGCCGAGGAGGTGGTCGGGTTCTACAACACGTACACCGCGCACTGCTCCGACGAGCTGGCCCTGCGGCTGGCGGCGCGGGGCGTCGAGGTCTCCCGCGACCCGGCGACGGGCGAGGTCCACGCGCTGCGCTCGGCGGCGGGCTTCGCGGGCGTCCAGTTCCACCCGGAGTCGGTGCTGACCCTCCGCGGCGTGGACCTCGTACGCACGCTCCTCACCGCGGTCCGCACCCCGGCCCAGACCTGACGGCGCCGCCGCCGGGGGCTCCGCGGAGCCCCCGGCAGGGGGTCACGCGTCGGGTACGAGCGTGTTCTCGGAGCGGCGGCCGGCCAGGTAGTCGGCCACGTTGGCGACGGTGGTGTCGATGATCTGGCCGACCGCGTCGCTCGTGTAGTACGCCTGGTGGGAGGTCACCACCACGTGCGGGAAGGTGACCAGCCGCGCCAGGGTGTCGTCCTCGACGGCCTCCAGGGACTTGTCCAGGAAGAAGACCCCGGCCTCCGCCTCGTACACGTCCAGGCCCACCCCGGCGAACCGGCCCGCCCGCAGCTCCGTGACCAGCGCGTCCGTGTCGATCAGGCCGCCGCGGCTGGAGTTCACCAGGATCGCGTCGTCCCGCATCGCCTTCAGGGCGGCGGCGTCGATGATGTGGTGCGTGGACTCCAGCAGCGGTACGTGCAGGCTGACGAGGTCGGCCTCGGCGAGCAGCACGTCCTTGTCCACGTACTTCATGCCCAGCTCCAGGCAGGCCGGGTTCTGCACGACGTCCCAGCCCAGCAGGTTCATCCCGAAGCCGTGCGCGATCCGGGTGAAGGCCTCGCCGATCTTCCCGGTGCCGATCACGCCCGCCGTGCGTCCGCGCAGGTCCCGGCCCATCAGGCCGTTCAGCCGGAAGTCGAAGTCGCGGGTGCGGTTCGAGGCCCGCACGATCCGCCGGTTCACGGCCATCGCCAGCGTCCAGGCGAACTCGGCGACCGAGTAGGGGGAGTAGGAGGAGACCCGGCTGACGGTCATGCCCAGCCGCCGGGCCACGCCCAGGTCGATGTTGTTGAAGCCGGTGGACCGCTGGGCGATCATCTTCGTCCCGCCGTCCGCCAGGGTGTGCAGCACCCGGACGCCCAGGTCGGCGTTGACGCTGGAGGAGACGATCTCGTAGCCCGCCGCGATGGGCGCCGTGTCCTCGCTGAGGAAGACGTCGAGGCAGCGGACCTCGTGCTGTCCCTCGAAGGCCCGCTCCAGGAGCGGCTTCTCGTCGGCGGTCACTCCGAAGGCCAGGATCTCCACGCGTGCTCCCGTACGTCGAACCATGGGTCGTTCGTCACGATACGACCCACGGTTCGGCGACGCCCATCAACCCATCGACCCATCGACCCATCGGCCTCAGCCGAAGAAGACCCCGACCTCTTCGTACAGCGCGGGATCCACCGTCTTCAGCTTCGAGGTGGCCTCCGCGATCGGTACGCGGACGATGTCCGTCCCCTTCAGCGCGACCATCTTGCCGAAGTCCCCGTCGCGCACCGCGTCGATCGCGTGCAGCCCGAAGCGGGTGGCCAGCCAGCGGTCGAAGGCGCTCGGGGTGCCGCCGCGCTGGATGTGCCCGAGGACGGTCGTACGGGCTTCCTTGCCGGTCCGCGCCTCGATCTCCTTGGCCAGCCATTCGCCGACGCCCGAGAGCCGGACGTGCCCGAAGGAGTCGGTGGTGGCGTCCTTGAGCACCAGCTCCCCGTCGGTCGGCATCGCTCCCTCCGCGACGACCACGATGGGCGCGTAGCTCGCCTTGAACCGGGAGGTCACCCAGGCGCAGACCTTGTCCATGTCGAAGCGCTGCTCGGGGATGAGGATGACGTTCGCCCCGCCCGCGAGCCCCGAGTGCAGGGCGATCCAGCCGGCGTGCCGCCCCATGACCTCGACGACCAGCACCCGCATGTGGGACTCGGCGGTGGTGTGCAGCCGGTCGATGGCCTCGGTCGCGATGCCGACGGCCGTGTCGAAGCCGAAGGTGTAGTCGGTGGCCGACAGGTCGTTGTCGATGGTCTTCGGCACGCCCACGCACGGGATGCCGTACTCCTCGTACAGCCGGGCGGCCACGCCCAGGGTGTCCTCGCCGCCGATCGCGATGAGCGCGTCGACCTCGAACTTCGCGAGGTTCTCCTTGATGGAGCGGACGCCGTTCTCCGTCTTGAACGGGTTCGTGCGCGAGGAGCCGAGGATGGTGCCGCCCCGGGGCAGGATCCCGCGGACGGCGGGAATGCCGAGCGGAACGGTGTCCCCCTCGACCGGCCCCCGCCACCCGTCCTTGAACCCGACGAACCCGTACCCGTACTCCTGCACGCCCTTGCGCACGACGGCCCGGATCACCGCATTGAGCCCGGGGCAGTCGCCGCCACCCGTGAGCACTCCGACCTTCATCTCAATCTCCTTGTCTGGAAGGCCCCGGTAGGAGCACGGCACCGGCGAAACACCGCTGCGTGATGCTGCGACCAGGGCTTGTCTTCGAATCGCGGCCGCCCCTACCGTCCAGAGGCGTGGGGACTGCTCCTGTGAAGCGGGCGTTCAAGTACCGCTTCCATCCGACCGACGCGCAGGCAGCAGAGCTGTCGCGGACGTTCGGCTGCGTGCGGAAGGTCTACAACCTGGCCCTCGCCGCACGTACCGACGCATGGAGGGCAAGCCGAAATCGGGTGAGCTATGCCCAGACATCGGAGATGCTCACGGCGTGGAAGAAGACCGAGGAGCTCGCCTACCTCACAGAGGTGTCCTCGGTTCCGCTCCAACAGGCGCTGCGCCATTTGCAGGCGGCGTTCGTCGGCTTCTGGGGGAGGCGAGCCAAGTACCCCCGATTCAAGGCGAAACGGAAGGCGCGTGCGTCGGCCGAGTACACGCGCAGCGGGTTCCGTTACGCGGAGGGCCGACTGACCCTGGCGAAGATGGCGGAGCCGTTGGGCATGGTGTGGTCCCGCCCCTTGCCGGAGGGGGTGGCGCCATCCACCGTCACGGTGTCCCGCGACCGCGCCGGGCGCTGGTTCGTATCCCTGCTGTGCGAGGACACGCCCGCCACCGCCCCCGTGACGACGGACGCTGTCGGGATCGATGCCGGGCTGACGTCCCTGGTCACCCTGTCCACCGGGGAGAAAGTCGCCAACCCCGGACATGAGCGCCGGGACCGGAGCCGGCTGGCCCGCGCACAGCGGGCGCTGTCGCGAACGAAGAAGGGCAGCAGGAACCGGGCGAAAGCCCGGGCCCGGGTGGCCAGGATTCACGCGCGGACCGCCGACCGGCGCCACGACCATCTGCACCAGCTGACGACTCGACTCGTGCGCGAAAACCAAACGCTCGTGATCGAGGACCTCACGGTCAAGAACATGCTGAGGAACCACAAGCTCGCCCGATCCATCTCGGATGCGGGCTGGCGTGAGCTGAGGCGGATGCTGGAGTACAAGGCGGCCTGGTACGGGCGCCGGCTGATCACCGTGGACCGGTGGTTCCCCAGCACCAAGCTGTGCTCGGCCTGCGGGGCCGTCGCCGACGCGCTGCCCTTGGACGTCCGCGAGTGGACGTGCGAGAACTGCGGAACGACCCACGACCGGGACGCCAACGCAGCGGTGAATCTCCTGGCCGCCGGGCTGGCGGTCGCTGCCTGTGGAGCGGGCGTCAGACCTCGGCGGGAGTACGCCTCCCGGCCAGGGCGGTCCGCCGTGAAGCAGGAACCCCCGCCCGCGAGGACGGGAACCCCCTCCCTTCGAGGGAGGGGATGATGTCAAGGAATCTCCCTTCGCCATGACCGCCACACTAGTGGTGACTCAGGTCACAACAAGGGCCCTGGAGGGGTCAATTCCGGTGGAATCACGGGGCGTTGCGTCCACGCGTTCACTCGTACGAAGACGTAAGTAGTACGTACGACCGGCCCCGCGACCGACACCTCCGGTTACGCGTCGTCGAGGCCGCGTTCTATCGCGTAGCGGACGAGTTCCACGCGGTTGTGCAGCTGGAGTTTGCCCAGGGTGTTCTGTACGTGGTTCTGGACCGTGCGGTGGGAGATGACCAGGCGCTCCGCGATCTGCTTGTACGAGAGCCCCTTGGCCACCAGGCGCAGGACCTCGGTCTCGCGGTCGGTGAGCTGCGGGGCCTTCGGCTCGTCGGCGGCGGCGGGTGCCGGGTCGGTGGCCAGGCGGCGGTACTCGCCGAGGACAAGGCCGGCCAGGCCCGGGGTGAACACCGGGTCGCCGGCCGCCGTGCGGCGCACCGCGTCGATCAGCTCCTGGGCTCCGGCGGACTTCAGCAGGTAGCCGGTCGCCCCGGACTTGACCGCTTCCAGGACGTCCGCGTGCTCCCCGCTGGCCGACAGGACGAGCACGCGCAGCGCGGGATCGGCGCCGACGAGCTCCTTGCAGACCTGTACGCCGGGCATGCCGGGCAGGTTGAGGTCGAGGACCAGTACCCCCGGCGCCGCGGCGCGGGCCCGGCGTACGGCTTCGGGACCGTCCCCGGCGGTGGCCACGACGTCGAACCCGGCGGCGGCCAGGTCGCGGGCGACCGCGTCCCGCCACATCGGATGGTCGTCGACGACCATCACCTTGATCGCGTGGAGCTCGTTCGGGTCGTTCGGGTCGGTCACTGGGTTCTCCCCCTCGGTACTTTCAGTTCCACTTCGGTGCCCTGTCCGGGGACGGACACCAGCTCGGCGCTGCCGCCGAGGTCGCGCAGCCGGCCCCGGATGGACAGGGCGACGCCCATCCGCCCCTCGCCCGCCGCCTGGTCGAGCCGTCCGGCCGGGATGCCCGGGCCGTCGTCCCGTACGGTCACGATGACCTCGTCGCCCCAGTCCTCGACCAGGATCCAGGCCCTCGCCCCCTCCCCCGCGTGCTTGCGCACGTTGTCGAGGGCGGCGGCGACCGCCGCGGCCAGCTCGCGGGCGGCGGGCACGGGCAGCGGCACCGGGGCGCCGGGCTCGGCGAAGCTGACCCGGGAGCCGGCGTGCGGGGCGAGGAGGGAGCGCAGGTCCAGCTCGCCGTCGTCGGCGCCGGGCTCCTCGACCTCGTACGTGTCCACCAGCGCGCCCAGCGATTCGTCGCGCGAGACCCGCGAGGGGTGCGCGATCCCGCTGGAGACCAGCGTGCGCAGCGCGACTTCCTGCTCGCCGGCCATCCGGCCGAGGTCGGCGGCCTCGCCGCCCAGCTCGGTGCCGCGCCGCTGGACCATGGCGAGGACCTGGAGGACCCCGTCGTGGATGTCGCGGGCGAGGCGTTCGCGCTCGCGGGTGGCGGCCTCGATCTCCAGGGCGCGGGCGAGCGTCGCCTCACTGGCCCGGGCGACCTCGATGACGTAGCCGAGGGCTATCGAGGCGACCCAGACCAGCAGGACGTTGTGCAGGGTGTCGCGGGTGGGGTCGCCGCCGTGGATGACGATGTTGGCGACGGCCACGAAGGTCGAGGCGACACCGGCCCAGCGCCAGCCGCCCTTGAGGGCGAAGGCGAGGACCGCGCCGGCGGTCCAGATGCTGGGGAGGGTGGGGCCGCCCGCCGCGATCCGCTCGTGGGTGTCGGCGAGCGGGGTGAGCAGGATCCCTGCGAGCGCGACGGTGAGGTCGGCGACGAGGAACCGGGGTGTGCAGGCCGCGGCGCCGGCCACCTTGCGCCAGGTCGCCAGCGTCCAGACGGCGAGGGCGGCGAGGTAGCCGGCCGCGGTCCAGGGCTGGTCGAACTTCTTGTACGCGGAGGCGAACAGCAGCACCGCGTAGACCATGGTGAGCAGGCGGTAGGCCGTCAGGGCCCGCCACAGCGGCTGCTCGACCGACATCCGTACGACGCGCTCGCGCCTGGCCATCTCCCCCACCCCCCCCGTGCGGGCGCTGCCGCCCGTGCCGCTGCTCCCCTACTCCCCGCTCTTGTCGTCCGCCTTCTCGGCCTTCGCGGCCTTGGCGGCCTTCTCCGCGTCGGAGATCTGCCGCTTGGCGGCCGTCGCGTAGATGTCCACGTACTCCTGGCCGGAGAGCTTCATGATCTCGTACATGACCTCGTCGGTCACCGAGCGGAGGATGAAGCGGTCCCCCTCCATCCCCTGGTAGCGGCTGAAGTCCAGCGGCTTGCCGATCCGGATGCCCGGGCGCATCAGCTTCGGGACGACCTTGCCGGGCGGCTGGATCTTCTCGGTGTCGATCATCGCGACCGGGATGACCGGGGCTCCGGTGGCGAGCGCCACCCGGGCCAGGCCGCCGGGCTTGCCGCGGTAGAGGCGGCCGTCGGGCGACCGCGTCCCCTCGGGGTAGATACCGAACAGCTCCCCGCGCTCGATGACCTCGATGCCGCTCTTGATGGCGGCCTCGCCGGCACCGCGCGCGCCGGAGCGGTCCACCGGGAGCTGGCCGACGCCCTTGAAGAAGGCGGCCGTCAGCTTGCCCTTGACCCCCGGGGAGGTGAAGTACTCGGCCTTCGCGATGAAGGTCACCTTCCGGTCCAGTACGGCCGGGAGGAAGAAGGAGTCCGAGAAGGACAGGTGGTTGCTCGCGAGGATCGCCGGCCCCTCAGCGGGAATGTTCTCGAGGCCCTCCACCCACGGCCTGAACGCGAGCTTCAGGGACCCGCCGATGGAGAACTTCATTGCGCCGTAGATCAACTCGAAAGCCTTCCTGTGTCTGTCGAACAGACCTTAACCCCTGGCTCCGCCCGGAGCGGCCCGACGACCCTGGTCGGTGTCACGCCGGTCGCGTACGGTGAAGTCACACAGAGCAACGCGCCCGCCAACCCCTCATGACCAAGGAGACCCTGGTGCCCGTCCTCCCTGGAGCCGAGCCGTTCCGCCACGAGGGCGGAGAGGTCGGCGTCCTCCTCTGCCACGGTTTCACCGGTTCCCCGCAGTCCCTGCGGCCCTGGGCCGAGTACCTGGCCGAGCGCGACCTGACGGTCTCCCTGCCGCTGCTGCCCGGACACGGCACGCGCTGGCAGGACATGCAGCTCACGGGCTGGCAGGACTGGTACGCCGAGGTCGACCGCGCGCTGCGGGAACTGCTGGACCGGTGCGAGCGGGTCTTCGTCTTCGGGCTCTCCATGGGCGGTGCGCTGACCCTGCGGCTGGCGGCCAAGCACGGGGACGCGATCAGCGGGATCGTCCTCGTCAACCCGGCCAACAAGGTGCACGACCCGCTGGCCGTCGCCCTTCCGGTGGCCAAGCACTTCATCCGGTCGACGCCGGGCATCGCCAGCGACATCGCGAAGCCGGGCTCCGACGAGGTCGGCTACGACCGGGTCCCGACCCGGGCCGCGCACTCCCTGCGGAAGTTCTTCCAGCTGGTGGACGCCGAGCTGCCGCAGGTGACGCAGCCGGTGCTGCTGCTGCACAGCCCGCAGGACCACGTGGTTCCGCCGGTGGACTCGGCGCGGATCCTGGCGCGGGTGTCGTCGACGGACGTCACCGAGACCCTCCTGGAACAGAGCTACCACGTCGCGACGTTGGACTACGACGCGGAGCGGATCTTCGCGGACAGCTATGCGTTCGTCGGGCGGCTCGCGGAGAGCGTCGGCAGGGAGGGGGCGGCCAGCGGTGGCTGAGCACGAGGAGTCCTCGGGGGGTGTGCCCCCGTTGGACGAGGAGGCGGCGTGGGCCGCGATCGTCGCCGGGTACGGGCAGGAGCCGCCGGACCCGCCGGGGGCGAGGCCGTTCCGGCCGATCGAGAACCTGATGCTGCCGGAGGAGGACGTGAAGCCGGTGCCTCCGGCGGTGGAGCCTCCGCCGGAACCGGAGCCTCCGGCTCTGGGGAGTTCCATCACCTTCGCCCCGGGCGTGGGTGGGGGGACGGCTGCGCCTACTCCCGAGCCGGGGCCGCGGGACCACACGCCGGCGGAGCCGAAGGACGACGAGGGACACTTCGTCCCGCCGGAACCGGAGCTGCCGCCCGCGGACACGACGGCGAAGTTCGCGTGGCTGGCGGTGGTGGGCGGGCCGGTGCTGCTGTTGCTGGCGGTGCTGTTGCAGTGGGACATGACGTGGTGGCTGACCACCCTGGGCATCGGCGGCTTCCTGGGCGGCTTCGCCACCCTGATCGCCCGGATGTCGCACGGCGACGACGATGACGACGACCCGGGCCGCGGCGCGGTGGTGTGACCTCTTTTTGACGCGCCGCTCGCACCGCTCAGCGCTGGCGCGCTTCCCGGGCTTCGCGCCGCTGCGCCGGACTCCGTCCGGCGGCCTGCCGGGCGGGGCCGGTGCGGGTGGCCGGGCCCGGTTGTCGTCTGCGGGTGCGGGGCCGCTGCGCGGGGCCGGTCCCCTACCCGCCCTTCCTCCCCCAGCTACCGCTGGGAGGTGCCCCCGGTTCCCGCCTCAATCGCCGGCGCGGCTGGAAAACCAGGGTTCGCGCCTGGGCGCGGCTCACCACACGGCGCTACCGCGCCCGCGCCTCAATCGCCGGCGGGGCTGGAATTGCCCTCCGGGCTATCC
>NZ_JBHWBP010000152.1:0-17098 GCF_042735575.1 Streptomyces sp. NPDC059564
CACCGCCGCCTCGCTGCTGCGGCGCGTCGAGGCGGCGGCCGCGGGCCGGACCGCCCCGCGCGTACGCCCGCCCCGGTGGCGGCGCCGCGTGCTGATCGCGGCCGGGACGGCGACCCTCGTGGGACTCGGGGCCCTGGGCGCCCTGTGGGGCTCGGGTCTGCCCCCCTTCGCGGACGCCGCCGGGTACGAGCGGTGCCGGCGAGGGGCCGTCTGCTTCTTCGCCCAGGAGGACGGCCGGGGCGAGATGTGCTCCTGGGTCGACGGCGACACCGACTGGGCCGACGGGGTGGCCCCCTGCCCGTGGACGGGCCGCAGTGGGCCCCGCTCCGTGTACAACAACGGCTTCAACCTCGCCGAGGGGGCGGCCAAGGTCGACGTCCTCTACTACGCGCAGGCCGGCGAGCGGGAGTTGCTGGGCTGCGTGAAGGTGCGTACGAGGGCCAATCTCAGCGGCACGGACCGGCCGCGCTCCCACGCCTGGGTCCCGGACTGCTGACCGCACCCGGCACCACCTCGCACCTGCGAGGTACTGCCGGGCCCGCTCCTCCACGAGCCTTGGGGCACGTCACACCGCCACTCCGACAAGGGGTTCACGATGCGCGTCAAGCACTCCATCCTGGCCATGGCCGGCGTCACCGCGGCGCTGCTCACGGCGTCCCTCACCACCGGGTCCGCCCAGGCGGCCGCGCCCGCGGAGCAGGCCCCGGCCGCCCGCGCCCTGACCGCCCCGGCGGCCCCCGCGTCCGCCGGCCGGTCGTCCGTGGCAGCTGCCGTGTCCCCGGGGATCTCGCCCGGAGTCAACACCATTCACGTGGCGCCGGGTGGCAGCTACTCCTGCGCCAGGGGGAACCTCTGCACCCTCGTCTGGGACCCGACGACCGGGAACTGGAAGGTCTTCTACCTGAACGCCTGCCACCGGTACTCGGTGTTCAACTGGGAAGGCAACGGTGCCTACTGGGACCAGCAGACCGGCAACGTCCTCTCGACCTTCTATGACGCGGCCGGTGGCGAAGTGAACAGCTTCAGGCCCGGTGGCGGTCAGCTCGGGCAGAACTGGTCTCCGGTGTATTCCATCCAGAACTGCTGATCAGCCGCCGGTTGAGCCCGGCGCCGGTCGCTCCCGGCCGGCGCCGGGCTCACATGTGCTGCTGGCTGTAGTAGTGGGAGAACTCGTCCAGGTAGCTGGGTCCGCCGCCGTACTTGGCCTCGTCGAAGTCGGGTGCGTGCCTGATCTGCTCCTTGGTCCGGTCGACGTAGACCTTCTGCTCGGCGGTGTCGATGCGCCGGATGATGCCGGCCGGCAGCAGCAGCACGTGCTTGCCGAAGATCCAGACACCCGTGGCGACGACGAGGTGGGAGGCGCCGACCTCCTCGGAATGCTCGTCGATCTTTCCGATGGCACCGTCGGTGGCCTCGACCTTGTACCCGACGAGGTCGAGGCCCCTCTCGTAGCCCGTGGCGGGGTCGTGGTTCCAGATCTCTTCCGCGCTCATGACCTGCCTCTTTCCTGCGTGGCGAACGCCCGGCGGGCGCCCCCGCCTCCCGGGCGCCTCCCCGGAAAACGCCGGTTCACGCGTACCGGAAAGGGAGGAGTGCGCTACGGGAGCACGGGTAGGCACCCGGGCGAACGGGTAACCGTACAGAGAAGCGAAATGTCCGAAGCAAGACAAACCGCTACATACGGTCAAGGAGAGCGGGTTCCATGCCTCTCCACCTCATGCTGCACCTCGACCTTGACGGCCGCGCCGCGGCGGCCGACGCCCGGCACGCGGCGCGGCCCTTCCTCGCGTCACCGGTACGCGAAGACCAGCCCGTACCGCCCGTCGTGCAGGACGCCGCACTGCTGCTGATCAGCGAACTCGTCACCAACGCCGTCCGCCACACGGCGGGCGGCTGCGCGCTGGACCTCTGCCTGGAGCCGGAGGCCATCGCCATCGACGTCACGGACACCAGCAGCGCGGAGCCGCGGCCCAGACGGCCCGACCAGCGCGGCGAAGGCGGATGGGGGTGGCATCTGGTCAACCGTCTCGGCACCGACGTGCGGATCCGCCACCACCCGGCGGGAGGAAAGACCATCCACGTCCTCGTCCCCTGCTGACACCCCGCGGACGCGTCGTCGGCCCCGCCGGCGCGGCCGTGGTCTTCCCGGCCGTCAGTCGTCCTCGTACGGCGTGAGGAGGTCCCGCGCCCTGCGTTCCATCAGGACCGGGAGGTAGGCGCGGACCCGTGCGTACTTGAGTTCCTCGTACGCCGTCTGGGTCGCCTGCTGGACCAGCTCCGCGTCGAGGCCGGGGTGCGCCCGCAGCAGCCGCTCCATGACATGGCGGATGGTCAGGGCGTCGTGCGACTCCGCCGTCATGGACCTCACCCTTCGCGATGGTGGGCCGTCCATCGTATCCCGTGGTGGTCCCGCTGTGACGGTGTGCGAGGCTCCCTTCGGCCATCCGGTGGGAGCGCTTGCGCCCCTCGCCGCAACGCCGGGCGGCTGTGCCGGTGCGCAACCCCCGCGACACCCGGGCGTTGCCCCCCGGTCAAGTCGCCCGAAGATGGCCGATTCGCCGTGATCCGGTCGCATCGGGCGTTAATTTCCCCCGATAGGGGAATGCGGATCCCCCGAAATCAGGCATCGGAAGCGGTTTTCAGAGTTTCAAACCCCTCTTTGTCGCCGTGCCCGATATGGCTTGATATCTGCGGAGTGCGCGAATCGGCAATCGCGTGCGCTGCTAGAGTTTTCTTCCGTTCGCCGGTACCGGCGAGGCCGGGGGCCGGCGGGGGTTCAGTGAGAGTGGTGAGGCGTGCGTTCGAACAGCCCCGTGCTGCTTCGCAGAGCCTCGCATCACGCGTGCCCGTGAACGGCCCACCGGCTTCGGCCGTCCGTTTCGGCACGTCAGCGGCCTGTCTTCACTGACGTGTCACCGCCCCTGGCGGCCCGCCCGCATCTCGCTCCCGTCTCCCCGAACTTCCTCGACGGAGGTGCCATTGTCCGTTCAGAAAAGCTCCTCTCGTTCCATGCTCTCCCGTGGACTCAGCATTCTGCGCTGTTTCCGCCCGGGTGAACAGGAGCTTCAACTATCCGAATTGGCGCGCCGGGCGGACATGCCCAAAGCCACCGCTCACCGCATCGTCGTGGAACTCGTCAAAGAAGGCATGCTGGAGCGCGGCGAGAACGGCCTGCGGCTCGGCGTCGCCCTTTTCGTACTCGGTACGCGGGTGCCCCGCCAGCTGGAACTCCGGGACCTGGCCCTGCCGTACGCGCAGCAGCTGCGCCACCTCACCCAGGGGAGCGTGTTCGTCTTCATCTCCGACGTGTGCGGCGCCGAAGCGGCCCTCGTGGACGCGGTCCGCCGCGTGCCCGGCGGGGGAGACGCGCGCGGCGCCGAGGAGGAGAACAGGGCCTCCGCCCTGGCCGCGGCCCGGCTCTTCCACGCCTACGGCGCCCGCGCGGCCCTGCCGGCCCGGCGGGAGCCGGTACCCGCCGAGGACCCCGCCCGGGTGCAGGCCCAGGGGTTCGTCGTCGTCCGCAGCCGGACCGGCGCCGTCAGCATCGCGGCTCCGGTGCTGAACGCGTCGAGCGCGGCGGTGGGGGCGCTGGCCGTCGCGGGGCCGGACGGCCGGGTGCAGCCGGTCAAGGCCGCCTGGTACCTGCAGGCCGCGTGCGCCGCCGTGTCCCGGTCCCTGCGGCGGACCCCGGAATGCGTGCCCGCCTGGTGACCCGCCGGACACCTCAGGCCCGCCGTGCCGTGAACAGCGCGGGCAGCAGACGGCCCGCCAGGTACTCGTCGCGGGCCGTCGTGAGGGTGTCGCGGATCAGCTCCGCGGAGACGTCCCCGTAGATCCCGGCGACACTGCCCCGGAAGATCCGCAGCACCTTCAGCCGTTCGGCGAGGAGCGCGGCGGCCCACTCCGTCAGATCGCGCCGCAGCACACAGGCGAAGCCCGCGCGGTCGAGCTGGTCCAGGCGTTCGCGGACCGGCGTGGTGAAGAAGACGTCGGGCGGATGGACCGCGCGGAACGCGGCCGAGGGACCCTCCTCGCCGGGTGTCAGACTCACCTCCTCCGTCAGCACGAACAGCCCGCCCGGCCGCAGCAGCCGCGCGGCCTCCCGGACCACCGCCCCCGGATCGGGGAAGTGCGGCATCGAGCCCGTCACCACCACCACGTCCAGTGAGCCGCCGCGCAGCGGCACCGCGGCGGCGGACGCGCAGAGCTCCGCCATCCCGGTACGCCCCTGTGCCCGGCTGATGCGACGGCTCACCGCGCAGTGCTCGGCGACGAGGTCCACCCCGTACGCGCCCCGGACGCGGACCCCGCGCGCGGCCAGCCGGTCCACCGTGTACCGCAGCGCGCCGCCGAAGCCGCTGCCCAGCTCGCACAGCGCGACCGGGGACCCGCCGATGGCGCCCCGGGCGCTGATGGCGTCGGCGACCAGGTCGCAGCCCTGCGGGCCGAAGTGCCCCATCTGGTCGAGTCCCAGCAGCCCCTCGGGGCCGTCCTCGCCGGTGAACGCCACGATGGACCGCTCGGTGTTCTCCCAGTCGTGCAGCGCGGGGAACAGCTCGCGGTGGTAGCGGTACTGGCGGCCGCGCTGGCCGGACGGGCCGCGCGGCGTCGCGCTCACCACGGGCCCGGACCCTGGTCGGTGTTCGGCACGTCGATGCTCCTCGATGGATGCGGTCGGGCTCCCGGGCGCCGGGCCCGGCTCAGGGCGCGGCGGGCGCGCCCGCGGGCCGGAACTCGTCGGGCACGGCCGCGCAGGCCCCGTCCAGGATGGCGAGCGCCTCCTCGGCCTCCTCGTCGGAGGCGACCAGCGGCGGCAGCAGCCGCAGCACCTCCGGCCGTCCCAGGCAGGGGGAGACCACCAGACCCTGCCGCCCGAGCTCCAGCAGTACGTCGCCGGCCGCGGCGGGGCCCGCGAACTCCACGCCCCACAGCAGCCCCCGGCCCCGTACGTCGGCGATCAGCCCGGGGTGGCGCCGGGCGATGCGCGCCAGCCCCGCGGAGAACAGCGCGGCCAGCCGCTCGCCCCGCCCGGCGAGCTCCTCCACCGCCGCGAGCGCGGCGACCCCCGCGGCGGCGCCCAGCGGATGCCCGGAGAAGGTCGTGGTGTGCACGAACGGGTCGGCGGCGAGCGGCGCGTACAGCTCCTCCGTGGCCAGCACCGCCGACAGCGGCTGCACGCCACCGCCGAGGGCCTTGCCGAGCAGCACCGCGTCGGGCCGCAGCCCGGCTTCCGTACTGACCAGCCGGGGCCCGCAGCGGCGCAGGCCGGTCTGGATCTCGTCGGCGATCAGGAAGGCGCCGTGCTCGCGCGCCGCCCGCGCCAGCGCCCGCAGGAACGCCGGCTCCAGCGGCCGTACGCCGCCTTCGCCCTGGACGGGTTCGACGATGACGGCCGCCACCCCCTCGCCCGCGAACGCGGCGGGCAGCGCGGAGGCCTCCGGCGGAACGTGCGTCACGCCGCCCAGCAGCGGGCCGAGCGAGCCGCGGTAGCGTGCGCTCCAGGTCGCGGCCAGCGCGCCGAGGGACTTGCCGTGGTAGGCGCCCTCCACGGCCACGACCCGGGTCCGGCCGGTGGCCAGACGGGCCAGCTTCAGCGCAGCCTCCACGGCGTCGGACCCGTTCAGCCCCAGCCACACCTTCGTCAGCCGTTCCGGGTCCGCGTAGGCCGCCAGCGCCTCGCCGAGGGCGGCGGTCGTACCGTTGCCCAGGACGCGGGTGGACACCGGAAGCGTGTCCAGCTCGCGGCGCACCGCCGCCACGACCGCGGGATGGCGCTGCCCGAGCAGGGTCACCGCGTAGCTGCCGAAGTCCAGGGCGCCGCGGCCGTCCGAGAGCCGCAGCCGGGCCCCCTCGCCGCTCATCTCGATGGCACCGGAACCGTTCATGCCGTAGACGAGGGCCAGTTGGGGCGAGAACCGTCTGCGCAGCGCGTCGAGCGTGTCCCGGGCGGAATCCTGCCTGGTGGTCGCGCTCATCGAGACCGTCCTCTCCACGTCCGGCGCCCGGCATCGGGGGTCACCACCGTTCCGTCAACGGTTGTACCGGGCCGTGCGCGCCGGGGAGAAGCCGTGTTCCGGCTGGCGGAACGTCCGTTGATCCGCGGCCGGGCTCCTTGGGAGGCTCTGTCCGGGCGGAGAACGGTCCCGATCCCGCCGTGCCGTCGTCAACCCCTTCCGGAGGTGCACCGACCGCCATGGAGACCACGTCAGCCAGTACCACCGCCGCGTTTCCCGAGACCGTCGTCCTGGAGCGGCGTCTGGACGCCTTCCTGAAGCAGCGAGGGCTCCACCGGGACGCGGTGCGCCAGGAGGCGGACCAGGGAATGGGCAGTCCGGCGCTCGCGGTCGTCGGCGGATCCGTGATCGCCGGGTTCGGCAACCACCGCAGCGACCTCGACCTGCTCGTACTCGTCGAGAACGACCGGCTCACCCGCTTCCCCATCCAGTCGCACGAACACGGCACCCTGATCGACGTCAACATCCGCCGGGCCAGCTCCGTGCGCGACACCACCGAGGCCCTCAACGCCGCGCCCTGGCCCCGCTTCGCCACCGTCACCGAGGACGCGTGGAACCACCGCCGCCGGGCCCTCTACACCGCGAACCGGCTGGCCCTGGGCCTGCCGCTGCTGGCCTCGCCCCCGTGGGACGCCTGGCACGCGGGGCTGCGCCGCCCCTGGTACGCCGAGGCGGTCGTGCGGTGGTGGACGGTCGAGGCGCACCGGCTCGCGCAGGCCGCCCGCTGGCTGCTCGACGCCCGGCCCATGGCGGCGGCCGTCCGCGCCCGGGAGGCCGTCGTCGCCGCGCTCAACGCGCGGGCCGCGGCCGGCGGAGAGCTGTACTTCACGGCGAAGTGGGTGGGCGAGAAGCTCAAGGCCCTCGGCGACACCGAGGGGCTGGCCGTGCTCCGCGCGGCGCTGGAGCCGCCGCTCGCACCCCCCGAACAGGTTCCGCTCCGGCTCGCCGACGTCGACCGGCTGGCCGGGGACCCCGGATCCCTGCACGCGGTGCTGCGCTGGTCCACCGGGGTGGGCACCGCCGTGCTGGAGGACCGTACGGTCGTGGACCGCTGGCAGCTGCGGGCCGTTGAGAGCGCTCGCACGGACCTGCCGCCCGAGGGCGGCGACGCCGTCATCTGGTCCGGACCGCTCGGCGCGCCGCCCCCGGACGACCTCCTGCCGCTGTTCGTCCACGACATGGTGTGGCTCGGCGTCGCACACCCCGACCCGGAGGCGGCCGCATGACGCACACCGGCACCACCCGCACCCCCGTACCCGCCCCGGCCGACCTGCGGCGGCTGCTCGCCTTCCGCGCCCACGGGGCGGCCCGGCTGCTGCTCGGCTGCCGGGCGCGCCTGGAGGACATCGAGGGCGCCGTCGCCGGGGGCCAGCCCGAGGTCGCCGTCCTCATGGCCTACGACCTGGTGCAGTTCTCCCTGTCCGTACGGGGACTGCGCACCGAGGGCGAACTGAGCTACGGCCGCGACGAGGCGGCCTTCGACCCCTTCGCCGGGGTCCCGGCCGAGGACGTCGAGGCCGGCCTCCTCCTCGCCGCGGAAGGCGCCGGAGCCACCGGCCCGCGCGGAGAGGAGTGGCTGGAGCGCCTGCGCGCACACCTCCACGACACCGAGCAACTCCTGGGCTACGGCGAGCCGTTGCCGGACGTCCGCTCCGGGAGCGGCCTGATGAAGGGCTTCAGGCTGGCCCGCACCTGGCAGCCGCACCTGGAGCGGGTCGGTCTGCCCGGCCTGCTGCCGAGCGCCTGGACCCGCCGTGCCGACTGACCGGGACGGCGGGGCCACCGGGCCGTCCGCCCCGGCGCTGAGCCTGCGCGCCGTCACCCACCACTACGGCGCCACCACCGCCCTGGAGGACGTCACGTTCGCCATCGCCGAAGGCGAGGTCACCGGACTGCTCGGACACAACGGCGCCGGCAAGACCACCCTGATGTCCCTGGTCGCCGGGCTCCTTCGGCCGGACGGGGGAGAGATCGAGGTCCTCGGCGTCCCGCTCGCCCGCGACCCGCGCCGGGCCCGGCGCCTGCTCGGCCTGGCCCCCCAGGAACTCGGCGTCTACCCGCCGTTGACCGTCCGGCAGAACCTCCGGTTCTTCGCCGAACTCGCCGGACTGCGCGGCGCCGCACTGCGGCGGCGCACCGGGGAGGTCGCCGAACCGCTCGGGCTGACCGGCCTCCTGGAGCGCCGCGTCGCCCACCTCTCCGGAGGCGAACAGCGGCGCGTGCACACCGCGTTGGCCCTGCTGCACCGGCCGCGGCTGCTGCTGCTCGACGAACCCACCGCGGGCGTGGACGTGGAGACCCGGGCCCGGCTCATCGGCTTCGTCCGCGAACTCGCGGCCGAGGGCACGGCCGTCTGCTACTCCACGCACTACCTCCCCGAGGTCGAGGCCCTCGACGCGAGCGTGGCCGTGCTGGACCACGGCCGGCTGCTGGCCCGGGGCACCCTCGCGGACCTCGTCGACCGCCACGGGGAGAGCGTCGTCGAGCTGACCTTCGCCGACGGCCCGCCCCCCTCCCCGCTGCCCTGGCCCACGACCTGGGAGGCCGGGATGCTGCGCGTCCACGTGGAGCAGCCGCACCTGGTCGTGCCCGAGGTCCTCTCCGCCCTGGGAGGGGCCGCGTCCGGGCTCCTCAACCTGCGCGTGGTGCGGCCCAGCCTGGAGAGCGCCTTCCTGCGCCTGACCGGCCGGCCGCACACGGGGGAGGCGTACGGCACCGGCACCGGCACCGACACTGGCACCGACACCGACACCGGCACCGACACCGGCACCGCGCCCGGGCCCGCGCCGGACCGGGTGAAGGCGACGACCGTACGGGCGGGCCGCGATGGGTGACGGAACGCTCGGCCGGATCGCCGCACTCGTCCGCCACGACGCCCGGCTCCTGGCGCGCGACCCCGCGCCGCTGATCGTGCGTACCGTCATGCCGCTGCTGCTGATGGGCTTCATGCAGCCGCTGTTCCGGGCGGCGTTGCGGGCCGGAGACCTCCCGGACGCGACCGGCGCCGAGCAGGCGGTGCCCGGGATGGCGGTCATGTTCCTGTTCTTCCTCGTTACCGTCGTCGGGTTCGGGATGTTCCGGGAGCACGGCTGGCACACCTGGGACCGGCTCCGGGCGGGCCCGGCCCGGCCGTTCGAGCTGGTGGCCGGCCGGATCGTGGTGCCGCTGGCCGTCGCGCTCGTCCAGCTCGCCGTGGTCTTCGCCGCGGGCGGGCTGCTGTTCGGGCTGCGGGTGCGCGGCTCGTACCTCGGGCTCGTCGTCGTGGGCGCGCCCCTCGCGCTGTGCGTCGTCATGGTGGGCATGGCGCTGGTCGCGCTGTGCCGGACCATCGCGCAGCTGTCCGTCTTCGCCAACCTCGTCGCGCTGGTCCTCGCCGGGCTGGGCGGGGCCCTGACCCCGCTGTCCGCGCTCCCGGGGTGGGCGCGTCCGTTCGCTCCCGGGGTCCCCAGCTACTGGGCGATGCGCGGCTTCACCACCGTCATCGTCGACGGCGGCGGCGCGGGCGCCGTGCTGCTGCCCGCCGCGGTCCTGTGCGCCTTCGCGGCCGGGCTCACCGCCGTGACCCTGGTGTTCTTCCGCAGCAGCCACCGCAAGGTGTCCTGGTCCTGAGCGGACCGGCCCGCCGGACCAGAGAGAGGCGAAACCGTGCCCGTCGCCGTGCCCGTCGTCGTCGTGTTCGACTGCTTCGACACCCTCGTGACCTCCCGTCGCCCCTTCCCGAGCCCCGAGGAGTTCACCGCGTGCCTGGCCGAGGTGCTGGCCCTGGACGACGCGTCCGCGGGCCAGGTCGTCCGCAGGGTGCTCGGCGCCGTCCAGGCGGCGATGGCGGACCCCTCCGCCCTTCAGCCGCCGACCCTCGCCCTGCTCGACGCGGCCCTGCGCGAGCGGGCCGCGCCGAGGGAGCGGCCCGACCTGGAACGGGCGCTGTGGCACGCCCTCGGCGCCGCGGACGAGGACCGGTACGCCCTGTGCGAGCCGGTGGCGGAGGCCATGAGCCGCATCGCCGGTGCCGGGCACACCGTACGGCTGCTGTCCAACTGCTACCTGCCCGGCGCCCTGATGCGCAGGCTCCTGGAGCGGCTGAAGGTGCCCGACGTGTGGGACCGGGCCGTGTTCACGGCGGACGGCGGCCCGAAGAAACCCGACGCCCGGGCCTTCCGCCTGATCGGAGAAGGGCCCTTCGAGCGGCGGGTGATGGTCGGCGACAGCGAGGAGACCGACCTCGCGCCGGCCGCCGCCCTCGGCTGGGACACCGTACGCGTGGACCCGCCCCGGCCCGACCTGTCGTCCCTCGCCCCCCTGTTCGGTCCATGAACGGCGGCGCAGCCGTTCGGGGCCGCCCGGGCGGCCCCGAAACGGTGTTCCGCACAGAGGAACGCCCGATGGATTCCCCCGCCCGGTCTGCCTAGAGTTGTCCAGGGCCGTCCCGACAGGGCCGCAACGGTGCCGATTCCCGCACTCTCGCCCGTTCTCGCCCCGTTCCCGCACTGCCACCGCCCGCCCTCACCGCCGTCACCGCCGTCGCGCGTGCGGAAGGAGTCGCTTCGTGCAGTCACCCATGCCAACCGGCCCCGTACCGGAGCCCGTTACCGGGGACGAACCCCCGCACCGGGCCCTCCTGGACGCGGGATGGAGCACGGCGTGGCGGCCCTCCCCGGTCCGGGAGGGAGCCACCGGCGCCGACCGCATACGCGACCTCGCCGCGAGCGGCTACGCGGCCCTCCCCGTGCCGGCCGAGTTCGGCGGCGCGGGCGCGAGCCTGGTCGAAGTCGCCGCCGCGCAGCGCGCGTTGGGCGCGGCCGACCCGTCGGCCGCCATCGCCCTGAACATGCACGCCTTCACGGTCGGGCTCATGGCCGACTACTGGAGGCGGCACCGGGACTCCAGCTGGATGCTGCTGGAGGGGATCGCCCGCTCCGGCGCGCTCGTCGCGTCCGCGTTCGCCGAACCCGGCGGCAGCCCCAACTTCATGAGCAGCCGCTCCGAGGCCGTCCCGCACGGCAAGGGCTACCGCGTCTCGGGCGTGAAGTACCCCTGCTCGCTCGCCACCACGGCCACGCTGGTGTGCCTGACGGCCCGCGTCACCGGAACCGACGAGATCATCCTCGCCCTGTGCCCCCGTACGTCCCCGGGCCTGACGGCCGAGGGGGAGTGGCCCTCGCTCGGGATGACCGACTCCGACACCGCCCGCCTCGTCCTGCGCGACGTGGAACTCGACGACCGGCTCGTCTTCCACCGCGGCCCCGCCGACGTGATCGACGAGAACGTGATCTCCGGCATGGCGTGGTTCGCGGTGCTGCTGACGGCGACCTACCACGGAGTCCTCAGCGGCCTGCTGGACACGGCCTACGACGGGGTGCTCCGGGCGAACGCCTTCGGCGCCAGGACCGCCCTGCTCGGCCGCGCCACCCGGGAACTGCTGCTGCTCGGCGGCGCATGCCGCCAGTTCGGCGCGGACTTCGACGCGGGCGCGATCCGCGGGAGGGCGGCGCTCGCCGCGGCGGTGGGGCTGCGCGCCTCCCTCAGCGACACCCGCGACCGGGTGCTCGCGGCCGTCACCCCCGTCATCGGCAGCCGCCTCTACGGGCGCGGCCAGGCGGCCGGCGGGCTCCTCGTCGACTCCCTGGCCGTACACCACCATCCGCCGTCCCTGCTGACCTGCGACGAGGCCGTCGGCGCCTTCTGCACGGGACGCGAGATGAGCTTCGACCCGGCCGGCTGAGCCGCTGCCCAGCCACACACGCGGACGCAGCCGCAGACGCAGCCGCTGAGCCCGCACCCGGACCCACCCCGCCCAAGGAGACACAGCCATGCCGCACGTCGAAGTGAACCTGCCGATCGAGGCTCCGGCGGCCGCCGCCTGGCGGGCCGTCATCCGGCTGGAGGACTACGCCGGATTCATGGAGAACGTCGAGTCGGTGACCGTACTCGGCCAGAGCGGGGACGGCACCCGCACCAGCGCCTGGTCGGTCCTGCTCAAGGGATCGGTCCTGGAGTGGGTCGAGGAGGACGTGCTCAACGAGGACGAGCGCGTCATGACGTTCCGTCAAGTCTCGGGCGACCTCGACGAGTTCACCGGGTACTGGCGGGTCGAGGACGCGGGCGACGACACCTCGGTGGTCACCTTCTCCGTCGACTTCGAGATCGGCATACCCCTGCTCGCCGACATGCTCAACCCGGTCGCCACCAAGGCGCTGCGCGAGAACTCCGAGCACATGCTCCGCGCCATCGAGCGACGGATCACGGTCGCGTGACTCCGCCCGCGCGCGTCCTCGTCACGGGCGCCACCGGCGCCGTCGGCAGCGCCGTCGTCCGGGCCCTGGACGCGGCGGGCCACGAGACGCACGGCGTGAGCCGCCGGGGCGGCCGGGGGGCGCGCCAGCACGCCTGGCGGATCGGGCAGCAGGAACAGCCGCCCGGGCTGCGCGGCCCGTGGAGCGCCGTGGTGCACTGCGCCGGGGACACCCGCTGGAACCTCCCCGCCGAACGGGCCGAAGCGGCGAACGTCGGCCCCCTGCGCGCCCTGCTGGCCGCCACCGGCGCCGATACGCACTTCGTGCACCTGTCGTCCTCGTACGTCACGGGCCTGCGCGGCGGCACCGCCTCGGAGGCGCCGGAGGACTACCGCAACTCCTACGAATGGTCCAAGGCCGCGACCGAGCGGCTGGTGCACGCCGAGCGCGACAGCGCGGACATCGTGCGCTTCCCCATCGTGATGGGGGCCCGCGCCGACGGCTTCCTCGACCGCTACAGCGGCTTCTTCTGGCTGCCGTCCTCGATGTGCAGCGGCGCCGTGCCCGCGCTGGTCGCGGAGGAGAAGGGGGTGATGGACATGGTCAGCACCGACGACGTCGCCGACCACGTCGTACGCCTCCTCGGGGGCGGCCCGCCGGCCGGGCGCAGGCTGACCGTCCTGGGGCGCGGCGACCGGGCCCAGCGGGTCGACGCGACCTTCGACACGGTCCGCGACGCCCTCAACTCCTGGCGCACCGCGCACGGGGTGCCGCCGCTGGACCGGCTCCCGTACGTGGCGCCCGAGCAGTGGAACCGCTTCTACCTGCCGTTCGCCGAGGAGCACCTGGACCGCGGCCAGCTGACGCGGATCACCGCCCTGCGCGCCTACCAGGGCTACCTCTCCGTCACGGAGCCCTTCGACGTCACCGACCGGGTCGCCGACACCGCACCGGTCCTGCACCGTTCGATCCGGCTCTGGGCCGAGACCCACGAGGCCTCGGCCCGCCGGATCCCCCGGCCCTGGGGCACCTGAAGTGGCCCGCGCGCCGCGCGCGCCCCCCCCGTGACCCGCGCGGCGGGCACCAGCCGGACGCGCCGCCGCACCGCGCGAGCCGCTCGAACCACCCGAACGTCCTGCCCCGCCCCGGGGGGACACCGGCACGCGTGCGCCGGGCCGCCGAGTCGCGGTGGGCAGTCGCAGAGGAAGGAACCCCCTGTTCATGGAACCGATCCGTGTTGCGCTCGCCGGCGCCGGGAACTGCGCTTGGAGCTTCAGCCAGTTCACCGCCCTGGCCCAGGCGAACCCCGAGGCCCGGCTGCCCGGCCTCATGTCCCACACGGTGGGCGGCTACCGGCTGGCCGACGTCACCGTCGTCGCCGCCTTCGACGTCGACGCGGCGAAGGTCGGGCTCCCGCTGGCCGAGGCGTTCGCGGCGCCCGCCATCTCCGCGACGGCGTTCACCGCCCTCGGCACCGACCGGGACGCCCCGGTCCTTCCGGCCCCTGTCCTCGACGGGCTGGAGGGCCCGCTCGGCGCCGTCGTCCGGCCTGCCGCCGCGGCCCGCGACGCCACCCCGGAACACGTCGCGAAGGCCCTCGTCGAGTACGACGTAGACGTCCTGGTCATCGCCCTGCCCACCGGCTCCTCCCGGGCCATCCGGATGTTCGCCAACGCCGCCCTCGCCGCCGGTGTGGCCGTCGTCAACTGCACCCCCGAGGAACTGGCCAGGGACGCCGGACTGCGGCGCCGGTTCGCCGAAGCCGGAGTCGTCCTCCTCGGCGACGACCTGCGCAGCCACTTCGGGGCCACGACCCTGCACACCGCCCTCATCGAACTGCTGCTCAGCCGCGGCGTGGTCCTCTCCGACACCTACCAGCTCAACGTCGGCGGCAACACCGACTTCCTGAACCTCGCGGACGCCCGCCGTTCGGCGTCCAAGTTCGCCTCCAAGGCCAACGCCCTGCGGGCCGCCGGAATGGCGGACGTCGACGGGGTCGCCGGACCCACCGGCTACATCGGCCACCTCGCCGACACCAAGGTGTGCTTCGCGAGCATCAAGGCCACCTCCGTCCTCGGCTCCGGCATCGAGATCGACGTGAAGCTCACCGTGGAGGACAGCCCCAACGCCGCCGGAGTCATCGCCAACGCCGTGCGCGTCGGGAAGACCGCCACCGACCGCGGCCTGAGCGGCGTACTCGACGACGTCACCGCCCTGCTCTTCAAGAGCCCCCCGCACGGCCTGCCCGAGACCGAGGCGAGGGCCGCGTTCCTCGGCTTCGCCTCCTGACACCCGCAGCTCCCCAGCAGAAGGACGGTCCATGCTGTCGATCCAACGCGACGCCCGCTCGGTCGAAGACCTCCCCTACGAACTGGTCGAACGCAAGGGCGTGGGACACCCGGACACCATGTGCGACGCCATCGCGGAGCGCATGTCCCGCTACTACTCCCTGCACTGCCTCAAGGAGTTCGGGGCGATAGCCCACCACTGGTTCGACAAGGTGACGCTGTACGGCGGCGGGGCCGACATCGACTACGGGCGCGGCGAGCTCACCTCCCCGTACCGGGTGAAGTACTTCGGCAAGGCCGCCTTCCGGGTCGGCCCCACCGAGATCCCCGTACCGGAGCTGATGTTCCGCGCCGCCGCCGACGTGCTCGCGGAGGTCACCACCGGATTCGACCCCGACCGCCACCTGGTCGTCGAATCGGGGATCGTCGACCACCAGGGCTCGGGCCGCGGCGTCTCGCGCTACCAGCCCGCCTCCCCGGCCGACCTGGTCCCGCTGCGCGCCCCCGGGCTGGTCTCCAACGACACCAACCTGCTGCACGGCTACGCCCCGCTCTCCCGGCTGGAGAACGCCGTACTGGGGCTGGAGAACCTGGTCAACGGAGCCGCGTTCAAGGAACGCCACCCCGACTCCGGCTGGGACGTGAAGGTGTTCGGCAGCCGGCGCGGCGACGCGTTCAGCCTGATCGTCAACATGCCGTTCCTCGCGGCCCACATCGAGTCCATGGACCACTACCTGGCCCGCAAGGCCGTCGTCCAGGCGGAGCTGGAAGCGGCCGTCGGCCCGCTGGGCATCGGGGACTTCACGATGCTGATGAACGCCACCGACCGCAACGGACGCCCCTACCTGACGGCCCTGGGCTCCGTCGCGGACACCGGCGACGTGGGCGTCGTCGGCCGCGGCAACCGCGTCAACGGGCTGATCACCCCGATGCGGCCGATGAGCATCGAGGCCCCGGCGGGCAAGAACCCCCTCGACCACACCGGCAAGATCTACAACGTGCTCGCCGCCCGCCTCGCGCGCCAGGTCCACGAGGAGTACGGGGGACCGGCGCAGGTCCACGTCTTCACCTCGAAGGAGGCCCCGCTGGAACGCCCCGACGAGGTCGTCGTGACCAGCCCGCACGCCGGCCGGGAAGCCCTCGCCGCCCTGGTGGAGAGCGCCGTCGCGGGCACCGGGGACCTGACCGCCGAGTTCGTCGAGACGGGCATCACCCTGTGGTGACCGGCGCCGCCGCACGCGCCCTCGTCACGGCGGCCCGGGCCACGGGGCAGCGCCAGGACACCGGGCCCGCGCCCGGCCCCGTACCCGACACCGGCACCCACTTCACGGTCCTGCTCAAACCCGAGGTGCTCACCCCGGGGGCCGCGGCCGACGCCCTGGCGCAGACGCTACGGGTGCTCGACGCCGGGGAGGTGACCGTCCTGCGCTGCGCCCTGACCCCGGCCGCGGACTTCGCCGTACGGGGCCACCTGCACCTGCACTACCCGCGGCTCCACCGGGTCGCGGCCGACGGCGTGCACGCCCTGACGTCCGGCGCCCGACGGGAACTCGGCGCGCTCATGGCGGACTCCGGTGCCCGCGAAGCGCTCGGCGCCCTCGACGCGATGACCCGGGACCCGGACCTGACCCCCCCGGCCCTGGAGGAACGCTGCCGGAAGGCGGGCATCCACAAGCTCGGCTCCGGCTCGTACGCCTCCGTGACCGAGCTGCACGGCCGCCCCGTCACCGTACTGAACGGCTTCCTGCCCGCGCTGACCAGCGGCTACGCGGACCCCACGGCCCTGGTCGGCCTCCTCGAATGCCACAGCCCCCGGGAGATCGCCGACCTGCGCGCCCGCCTCCTCGGGGCCCTCCACCCGGCCACCGCGGCCCCCGCCTCGCTGCGCGGCGCCCTCGGCGCCCGCGTCGGGCGGCAGCACGGCATCCCCCTCTCCGAGGGCCGCAACGGGGTCCACCTCTCGGCGGGCCACCTGGAGGGGATGTTCCAGGCCTGGCGGTACTTCGCCGCCGCCGACGGGCGGGGCGTCGGCAGCACGCCCCTCGGCCGGGCCCTGGCCCGCGACGGCGTCCCCGTCGAGGCCGTGGAGCGGCTCGCCGCCGACCCGAACCTCACCGAGGACTCCGGCGAGACGGTGGCCCCGCACGGAGCCACCGAGGACCTGCGCCGCGACGAGGTCCTCGACCGGGTCCGGCTGTGGGCCGAAACCCCCACCGAGAAGGGAGACCCGGCGTGAGCGGATCACCGCGCGGACTCGCCGGCCGCACCGCGCTGGTGACCGGCGGCGCCCAGGGCATCGGCGCCGCGGTCGCCGGCCGGCTCTGCGCCGAAGGCTGCCGCGTCGTCGTCTACGACAAGAGCGAAGGGCACGGCCGCGACGCGGTCGAGGCCTGGCGGAAGGAGGGGTACGAGGCACACCTGGCCGTCGGCGACGTCAGCGACCCGGCCGCCGTCCGGTCGGCCTTCGCGGACCTGCCCGCCGACTGGCCCCGCCCGACCCTGCTGGTCAACCTCGCCGCGGGGTTCGTCTTCAAGGGCCTGGAGGCGACCCCGGAGGACTGGC
>NZ_JBHWBP010000153.1:0-16875 GCF_042735575.1 Streptomyces sp. NPDC059564
CGCCGGCTCCTACCCCCGCGTCCCCTGGCAGGACACCGACGAGGCCGCCTGGAGCTACTCCCTCGACGTGAACCTCACCGCCCACTACCGCACCTGCCACGCCGTGACCCCCGGCATGGTCGAACGCCGCTGGGGCCGGATCGTGAACATCGGCAGCGTCAACGCCCGCGCCGGACGCACGAACCTCGTCGCGTACAGCACCACGAAGGCCGGGCTACTGGGCCTGACCCGCTCTCTCGCCCGCGAACTGGGCCCGTACGGGGTCTGCGTCAACACGGTCATGCCCGGCGCCATCCAGGTCGAGGCCGAGAACGCCGTCCCCGCCCAGCAACGCGCGCGTCCGGAGGACCAGATCAAGCGACAGTGCGTCCCTCGCCGTGGACGGCCCGAAGACGTCGCGGCCCTGGTGGCGTTCCTCGTGGGCCCCTCCGCCTCGTTCATCACTGGCCAATCCGTTCGCGTCGACGGTGGCTGGCTGCTGCACTGAGACCGTCAACAAGCAAGGAGACAGACCGAAATGATCGAACGAGTCCGCGCCGTCCTCGTCACCGCTGACGACACGATGCTGGTCATCCGTCGTACCAAGCCCGACATCCCGGTGTACTGGGTCCTGCCCGGTGGTGGTGTCGAAGCCAGTGATGAGTCCCGGGAGGCCGCTCTCCACCGGGAGATCCACGAGGAGATTGCGGGGAAGCCCGACATCGTCCGCCTCCTTCACACGATGGAGTCCGAGGACGAGCGTCAGTTCTTCTACCTCGCCCACATCGCGACCTGGTCCTTCGAGGACCGCACCGGGCCCGAGTTCAGTGCCGAGGGCCGCGGCGAATACGCGCTGGAGGAGATTCCGCTGACCGTGGAGGGGCTCGACGGCATCGACCTCAAGCCCGAGGAGATCGCCCACGTCCTGCGGGGCGCCATCGGCGCCGGCATCCTTCGGGCAGAGGCTGCGAAGTAGCTGTCCGTCTTTGTCGATTTGCCGTCGGGACCAACGCCGAGGTGGGTCGGCCCCGACGGCGCCTGCGGTGTGCTGCGGCTGCTGGTGGCTGTGAGCTGCTCGGATTGGGACGGGCGTGGTTGTTGGCTGCCTTGGGGCAGCATCCCGTACCCCGAGGACCTGGCCGTCACCGTGCAAGGGGCCCACGCCGGAGCGGCCGCACATTGAATCGCGCCACCAAGCCTCGACATGACCGAGGTGCTGGGTGCCGGCCAACCAGAGGGGGGTGCGCTCAGGACCAATCGAGGAACGGGTGAGTGATGTGCCCGAGTTCTGTATCCCCTGGCCGGAGCCGCATCGCGCCGCGGTCCAGCTCCACGGTCAACGCCGCGCTCGACCTGGTCCCATGCCTGTCCACGGGATCGGTGAGTCGATCTTCTTCGGCCAGTGTGCCCGTCGTCGGCGTAGGCGGACGCATACAGGGGGAGTGATGATCGCGCGATGGGGGTGATCTCGGTCGCGCGGGCGGTTCTCCTGATGATCCTGCCCGCAGAGCTGCCGTCTTGGGGAGGATCCGATGTCTGCACACCGTCCGTCCGTCTACTCCGCGTCGCGGAGGGCCGCGCTTTCCGTCACCGCCGCCCTGGCTTCCGCATGCGGCCTGGTCATCGCCTTACCTGGCCAGGCGTCGGCCGCCCCGTCGATCACCTGCACCGTCAACTTCGTCGAGGTGTCGGGGTCGACGATCCACGGCACCAGCGGTGACGACACGATCCGCTGCGGGGAAGGCGTCGTGCGCGGTACGTCCGTTGAAGCCGGGGCCGGGAACGACACGATCATCGTCCTGGGCGAGACCTCGTCGGGCACCCCGAGCGGCAACGGCCAGATCGGCAACGACGGGACCATCGACGGCGGCCCCGGCAACGACACCATCTTCGTCAGGGGCGGCTCCGGCGACAGCGGATACGTGACCGACCGCGGCGGGAACGGCGGGGACGGCAACAACCGGACCATCCTCGGCGGAGGCGGCATCGACCACATCACCGTCCTCGGCGGCGGCGGAGGCGAGGGAGGGATCAAGAGGGGAGACGGCGGCACCGGCGGCATCGGCAACGACGGCTACATCAACGCCCAGGGCACCGTCATCGCCGGCGGCGGCCCCGGCGGGAACGGCAGCGCCTCCGGCGAAGGCGGCAACGGAGGCCACGGCACCGACGGAGTCACCCAAGTCACCGGGACCGTGGACATCCGCGGCGGCAGGGGAGGCAGGGCCGGTCACCAGGGCGAGGAAGGCGGCAACGGCGGCCACGGCAACAACGACCAGCTCGTCGTCACCGGCCCCACCCTTCCCGCCGGCACCCTCCTGGGAGGCAACGGCGGCCCCGGACGCCCCGGCGGCGGCGCCGGACTGGCCAACAACGGAGCCCTCACCGGCGACGTCACCGCCTTCGACGGCACCGTCGGCCCGACCCTCCCCTGACCCGGCCACACACCCCGGTGGCGGCCGGACTCCGCGGGCCCTGAACGGCTCGTCCTCCGACAGCACACGGGAGACCGCGGGCACGCCTCGTTTGCCCCGACGTTCAATCCCTGACCCACGGTGCAAAGCAGGCCGGGCGCGAGGAGCTCGCCGCGCGCTCGGGGTCGTACTGAGGGGGCTTGACGCCCAGGACGGGGTTCTCCGTGTAGATGCCGAGGCGGGGTAGGCGTCCAGGAGGACTGACTTCACCTTGTCGAAGGCGTTGGACTGGGTGGCGAGGCCTGCGCCGTTGCGTTCCATGGTGCGGATGAAGCCGTCGACGACCTTGTGGTCGAAGGTGCTCATCCGGCGGCTGCCGAGCGTCGGGAGGATGTGGTGCTCGAGCAGGGAGTCCAGGGTGCGGAGCGAGGACTCGGCGAGGTCGCGCTGGCCGGCCTTCCACTCCGCGGTGTACTCGCGGAACTGCATCGCGCCGTACTTCTGGACGCGGTCGGCCTTGCTCCGGTTCCGGGGAGCGGCCTTCTTGTCCTGGTAGATCGCGGTGAGGCGGGCGATGGCCTTCTCCTGAGTGGAGAAGCCCGCCTCCTCGGTCTGCTTCCCGGCCGCGTTGCGGTAACGGAGCGTGTAGTCGTGCGGGCACTTCGACCAGCGGGACTGCGGGTGCTCGCAGTCCTTGTAGAAGGTGCCCATGCCATGGGGCAGAGACTTCGTTGCCATGCGGTGTGGGACTCCTGGGGCGCCAATGCTGACCTTTTGCTGACCCCAGAGGCTCCAATCCATTCCTGATCTGCACGAAGACGGATATCTCGTGTTACGTTTTGGAACTGGATCGGCTGGAGCCAGGCGGACATCGAGGAGTTCCGCGACGCCTGGACGAACGGCACCCGCTACGGCGAGGTCAAGGGCTACGACGGCCCCCCATCCCCGCTCCGCAGCTCCCGCCGGTGCCGCTGAAGGCACCGGACCGGGTGCGCTGACGCATCCGAGCCGACTGGGCCGGAGCTCTGGGATGACGGGCTCGGGCAGAAGGCGCGGAGGCAGGCAGGCAAGGGCGGTTGCCGAACCGGAGCCCCGGATGTGACAACCGCCGTCTGGTTTTGCGCTCTTATCCCGCTGCGATGCTTCGCTGTATGACAGCGTCCCGCATCGCCGGCCCAGGCCTGTTTCGCATTTCCGTGATCAGGTGACCGGGATGGAGGGGGCAGCTTGTTGCGGAATCGCACAAGCATGCGGGCGCCGGGTTGCAGTATGGCCTCTCAGTGACGCCGGTCGTGTGGCCGCGCGCCCCCGTCGTGCGCCAGCGCGCCTCCCGCACGTTCTTCCGCCGTCACTCACGAGGGCACATCCTCCTCACACGGCACCCCGCTCCCATCGGCGGGTGGAAGGGGGATTCCCGATGAACCGCTGACCTTTCAGGCCCTCCGAGCGCTTCGCCAGCACAGCCGCCACCATCGCCCTCAGTGCCGCAGGCGTGGCGACCGCCGCAGTACCGGCACGCCCCGATACCACCTGCCAGCAGGTCGCAGCCCCCTCGATCCCCGAGACCGCCTGGGTCGCCAGGCGACATCCAGGACATCGTCCGTGTCGGGCACCATCGGCAGAATCGTTACGCCAATCGGCGATCAAGCAAACGTCCAGTCCGTATCCAGTGGATCCGTCAACACCCGCGAAGCCGACCTCGGCTCTCCTGCGGCAACGGCAACGTAGACCGGTCCGCTCGGATTGAGTAGCTGTGATCAACGGCCAAGCACACACTGGGGAGAACCTCATGAGCGAATCCGGCTTCACTATTCCGGTGATCTACTGCCCGTTCCCGGCAAGCTCTTTCGATGACAGGAATCATCCGGAGTGGCCCCAGGTTTCACAAGAGATCTATGCCCTGATCGGCGATCTTGACGGCAGTTCGTCGATCCTTAAGGACGCCGCCGCTGGAGTGGTTCTCGGTGACTACATGGGGCGCGTTCACCCTGACGCCTCGCCCCAGGGATTAGGTCTCTCCATGATGCTCACCCTGATCTTCTTCGGTCATGACGATTGGTTGGATCAGGAGTGTAAGCAGGGCCAGCGCCTGTCACCCTTGGAGCTGAACGAATACTATGACCGGGCGCTCGAGGTGTACGACGGGGCTCCTACCGTTCCATCCGACCCGCTTATTGCACGCCTTATGGAACGCTTTGGCGTCATGGTGCGGGCGTTCAAGAGGCCTGCGGACTCGATTCGAATTCGGGTATCGCTAGAAGGGTACTTGCGGGCCCACGTATGGGAACTTGACCTCCGGAATCGCCGGGAGATGCCGCCGTTGCCGGAGTATCAGGCGATGCGCCGGAACATCGCCGCGATGCTTCTCTTTTACGACATGTACCCGCTCATCTATGATCTGAATATTCCCATCAGCACACTTGACCACCCGGTGGTCCGTCAGCTCACTCTCATGCAGGCGGACTACACCGCCTGGTGCAACGACATCTTGTCGTTCGAGAAAGAACTGAACGAGGATGACCCGCTGAATCTGCCCTATATCTTGCAGGCAGAGCGCAACTTTTCTTTGCAGCAGGCGCTCGATGCCGCCGCTGAAATGGTCAAGAAGTCGGCGATCGACTACCTCGGCCTCAAGGCGCGCCTTCCTCAACTCGGTATTCCTCTGAGTGGTGCACTCGCGGAACTTTTTGATGAGATGGAACGTACTCAGTCGCATTTCATCGCCTACCAGCAGCGGGCGCCTCGGTGGAAGTGAGCAGCGCGCTGCCCTCCGCTCGGCCGATGAGAGATCTGCCTGTGTGTGGCTGTACCGAAGGAGGTGAGGCAAATGGTGGCTACCTTAACGGCGGCTGACAGGCAGTCCCCCGGGGTGCACGAGCATCGGTATCTGCGCTGGGCAGGGGTCTTGGGGCTCTTCCCGCTCGCGATGTTCATCGCTGCGATGTTCATGAGCCGGTTTCCCTACCCGGGCAATAATGTCGACGGGCACGAGTATGTGGACTATATGCTCCACAACCGCACCGGGGAGCTGCAGGGGATCCTGGCGTCCGGCTATGCACTGATACTGCTGACGGTCATGATGCTCCTGGCCATCGTGTACATGAAGCGGGCAGGACGGCTCACGGTCAGCGGGCTCACGATGATCACCACGATGGTGATCAGCGCCGCACTTTATATGATGGCGTCAGGCCTGTTCGCTGCCGCCACTCTGTACATCCGGGGATATCCGACGTTCGGCAGCGCCCCACAGGACTACCGCCTGATGACGTTCGTATGGGACGCCGTCAACGTGATCTACTGGCTGGGCGTGTTGGTACGGGGGCTGGCCTGGGCCGCCCTGGCCGTTGCCAACCGCTCCTTCCCCCTTCTCCCCCGGGCGCTCGGTGGTTGGGGCGCGGCTGCCGTCGCCGCAGTCAACTTGGTCTGCGTCGGAGCCCTGTTCGTCCCCACCGGCCCCTGGGGGCCATCAGGCGTCTACATCACTTTCATCGCCGAAGGTGCTGCAGAGGGTTGGATCCTGGTCACCGCCGTCTACCTGCTCAGGGCGACACGACGGATGGCCGCCGGCTCCTCTGACCCGCTTCCGCAGGTAACGGACTGACTGGCCGGCCAGCGGCTTGACCTGCACTTTCAATTTCGCCAACAGAGTCGGGGAGGGTGAGGGCGATGACCACCACTTCGGAGTCGGGGACGTGGACCGTGGCGACCGCACCGGGAGCGTTACCGGTGGCCGGGCATGCCCTGCAGTTAGGCAAGGGGCTGCTGGCCTTCTTCGCCGGCCTGCCCACCCATGGGGATCTGGTCGAGATCCGGATCGGTCCCAGCCGTGCCTTTGTGGTCTGTCACCCCGATCTGCTCCGGCAGGTCCTGCTGGATGACCGTACCTTCGACAAGGGCGGCTTCGTGTGGGACAGGGTCAGGCAGACCTTGGGCAACGGCCTGGCGGCCTGCCCGCATCGCGATCACCGATGGCAGCGGCGGCTGATGCAGCCGGCCTTCAACCGGGACCGCCTGCGTGGGTACACCCCGTCGATGACGGAGCAGATCGGCATCCTGACCGACCGGTGGCGCGACGGCGAGGTGATCGATGTGCCCGCCCAGATGCACACGCTCACCAGCCAAGCGACCTTGCGCACGCTGCTCACCGCCGATTGTGTCGCCCCGGCCGCGGCCACCGTCGTGGAGACGCTGCCCGACTTCCTGCACGGGATCTACCGGCAGATGCTGATGCCGACGCTCCTGCACCGGCTGCCGACCCCGGCCAACCGCCGTTTCAACCAGGGCAACGCACGGCTGCACGCCGCGGTGTCCGACGCGGTCCGCGCCTACCGGCAGGTCGCCGGCGAACACGACGATCAGTCTGAGGATCTCCTGTCGGCACTGCTGGCAGGGCGCGACCAGGACGACCGGCCGCTCACCGACGCCCAGATCTGCGACCAGGTCATCACCCTGCTCATCGCCGGGATCGAGACCGCCGCCTCCACCCTGGCGTGGGCGCTGCACCTGCTCGCCACCCACGAGGACATCCAGCAGCGGCTCTCCACCGAAACCAGCACCGTACTCGGCAACCGGCCCGCGACCTGGGACGACCTGCCCCGCCTGGAACTGACCGGACACGTCCTCACCGAAACGCTGCGCCTGTACCCGGCCGCTTGGATCCTCACCCGCGTCACCAGCACCGACACCGAACTGGCCGGACAGCCACTTCCCGCCGGCACCACCCTGGTCTGCAGCCCCTACCTCATCCAGCGGCGCGCCGATGCGTTCGCCAACCCGGAACGTTTCGACCCCGACCGGTGGCGAGCCGACCACACGCCCCGCCCACCGCGCCACGCCTACGTCCCGTTCGGAGCCGGTGCCCGCCAATGCATCGGTGACAACTTCACCATGACGCTGGCATCCCTGGCACTGGCCACCATCACCGCCCGCTGGCGCCTCGACCCCACCTCCGACACCCCCGTTCGCTGCTCTGCCGCTGCCACCCTCCAGCCGCAGTCCCTCCGACTGCGCCTCCACCGGCGGAGTCCCCTACCGATCGTGTAGGTGGCCGAGGAGCAGTGCCGGGCGAGACCGGCGGGCAGGACCGAGACAGACCGCGTAGCTACTGACCAGTGATTGCGGGGGCAACATGACGTATCACCGATTACCCACGCACGGCCGGCGGCCCAGCACGGCGGGGGACACCGTCCCGCTGGACCTGTCCGGCATCCGCCGCATTGTTGACATCGGCCTTGCCGACTTCCTGGACGACAGGGTGCATACGGCTGTCGACGGCCGTATGCCGTCAGAAGTGCCCCGGCTGCTCAAGGGGTTCTTGGAGGCCGGGGGCAAGCGCCTTCGCCCCCTGCTGTGTGTGATCGGCTGGCATGCAGGCGGTGGCCATGGCGATATCGCCCCCGTGTTGCAGGTGGCGGCCTCACTTGAGCTCTTCCATGCCTTCTGTCTGATCCACGACGACGTGATGGACGGCAGCCGCACCCGTCGAGGTCGGCCGACCGTGCACCGGGCCCTGGCCGACCAGCACGCCTCGGGCCGCAGCCGCGGTGATGCCGAGCGGTTCGGGACCAGCGGCGCCATCCTCGTCGGCGATCTCGCCCTGAGCTGGTCCGACGAACTCGTCCACGCTGCCGGGCTCACCGCTGCCCAGTTCACGCGCGTGCTGCCGCTCATCCACGAGATGCGTACGGAGGTCATGTACGGGCAGTACCTCGACATCGCCGCTACCGGATCACCCACAGGCGACCTGGACCGTGCACTGGCGATCGCCCGCTACAAGACCGCCAAGTACACCGTCGAACGCCCCTTGCACATCGGCGCCGCCCTCGCCGGCGCCCCCGGCGAACTGTGCGCCGCCCTCAGCAACTTCGCCCTCCCGATCGGCGAGGCCTTCCAGCTGCGCGATGACCTCCTCGGTATCTACGGCGATCCCGCCACAACCGGGAAGCCCTGCACCGACGACCTGAGGGACGGCAAACACACCGCCGTCGTGGCCATCGCCCTCCAACGCGCTGACCGGGACCAACGGCAGGCGCTGACCAGCCTCATCGGCGATGCGGACCTGGACGAGGACGGGCTTGACCGCGTGCGCGGCATTCTGAGCATCACCGGCGCCCGCCACGCGGTCGAGCAGATGATCCAAACCCGCTGCGAACAAGCAGACCAGGCCCTCGACCAGGCACTGTTCCCGCCCACAGCCCACCACGCCCTGAGAACCCTCGCACGGTCCGTGACAGGGAGGACCGCTTGACCCCCACCCGGCCACTGCCCCCGGTTCTCGGTGACGCCATGAGGAGTGAAGTATCACAACTCGCCGACCTGTCACCATCGTTGTACGACATAGCTGCCGTTTCCCTGGTAGCAGGCCCCCAGCAAGCCCCGTGTGTGGACTGGCTGCTGGAACACGCGACGACCGCGTACACCTGGGGAGCGTCCGTGCGCCTGTGCTGGTTCGACGCCTACTTGTCCACGTACGCCGCTGCCGTCGCGCTCCGCAACGCCGGATTACCGCAGCTTGCCGACCGGGCGTGCGCGTCTCTCCCCGGGATGGCGCCGGCCGGCCCCTCGCCCGCGCCGGAGACCCTGACGTTCGGCGGACTTGTAGACACACTCGACCGGATCAGCGCCGCACGGGGCTGGCCCCTGCCCGCCCATCCCTCCCCCGTACGCGCCATCATGGATCGCGAGCGTACGAAGTGGGAACGCATGCGCCTGTGGCCGGACTTCTACAACCCGTCGTTGTCCATCGCCGGCTACTGCGCGGAACGGGCGTACGGGGACCCGGCTGTTGACGCCGCCCGGTTCCTTGAAGTCTTCCAAGCTCCCAACGGGTCCATCGCGAACTCCCCGGGCGCGTCGGCCGTCTTCCTGCTGGAGTGCGAACGCCGCAGCCGGCGGTTGGACGCCAAGCGTCTGGCCCAGCTCCGGCAGTACCTCCACTCGCGCGTTCCCGCGAACATCGGCTACCTGGACCAAGTACCGCACTTCGTTACCGCATGGACGGTCATGTTCCATCACGAGCTGGGCACGCAGGATCCCCCTCCCTGCGCACCCGGCGCCCTCGACGAGCTCTCCCGAGACCTGTTCCACCCCTCGGGGCTCCTGTGCACCGTGGGCGCCGGAGCCACGATTCCCGGCGACACCGACAGCACCGCATGTACGGCCATCGCCGCCACCATCGCCGGCCGTCCCGCGCCGAAGGCTGCGGCCCTCGACAAGATGATCGGTTCCGGCGGTGCCTACCGAACCTTCCTCTTCGAACACGACCCCTCCCTCACCACCAACATTCACATGGCGGCACTGCTGGACCTCGAAGGCGACCGCGACCGGCTCCTCCCCGTGCTGCGCTGGCTTCACCACCAGACCGCGCAGAACCCAGGCCAGGTCTGCAAGTGGCACCTCTCCCAGGCCTACACGCTGGGTGAGATGACCCGTGTCATGTCCAAAATCAACCACCCCCTGGCCCGAACCCTGTGCACAGACGCCTCGGAACGTCTCACCCGTACCCAGAACAGCGACGGCGGGTGGGGGATCGACGGCTCGACAGCCGAGGAAACCGCCTATGCCGCCATCGGCCTGGCCGCGGCGGCAGGGTGCGGACTCGCCGGCCCTGACTGGGACCGTACGTTGCGACGTGCACACAGGTTTCTTTCCACGCACGAGCCCCGGCTGACGCCACGATGGCTGGGCAAGACGCTCTACTGCGTCCAACCCCTCGTGCACGTCCTGCACGCCGTAGCCGTCCGCCGCACCGAAGCGATGTGCGTTGGGGAGTAGGTCCACAGGACCTGCCCGCGTCGAGAAGAGCACATCGACCTGCACGCCCCTGACGACAGTTACGGGAGCCGACGTGAAGGACCCCGGTCCGATCCCCACAGCAGCCGGGGGGCTGCCGCTGCTGGGCCACCTCGTGCCGCTGCTACGGAACCCCCTCGAGTTCCTCACCCGTCTGCCCCGGCACGGAGACCTCGTACGAGTCCGTCTCGGCCCGCTGCAAGCGCTCGTGGTCTGCGACCCGGCCCTCGTCAGCCACGTCCTGCGCGATGAACGGACCTTCGACAAGGGCGGACCGGCCTTTGACCGGGCCCGGGAGGTCGCCGGCAACGGCCTGGTCACTTGTCCGCACAGTGACCACCGCCGTCAGCGGCGCCTGATCCAGCCCGCCTTCCACCCCACCCGGCTCCCCGGCTACGCCCAGGCCGCCACCACCCGGACCGCCGAGGCAACCGGATCCTGGCAGGACGGCGAGATCCTCGACGTGCTCGCCGTCGCACAGGAACTCACCGCCAGGATCACAGTCGACACCCTCTTCTCGACCACGCCGCCACCTGACCTGCTCACCCAAGCCCTCGACGACCTCAACACGATCTTCAACAACATGTCCGTGCGGATGGTGACACCGCCTCCGCTGGACCGGCTGCCCACCCAACGCAACCGCCGCTACCACCAGGCGAGGGCCCGCCTGCCCCGCACCCTCCACCACCTCGTCACCGAACGCCGAGCCACCGGCATCGACCACGGCGATCTACTGTCGATGCTCCTGACGGCCCACGACCACGACTCCGGGCCCGCCGAACAGATGCTGACCGATGACGAGATCACCGAACAGATCGTCACATTCTTTCTGGCCGCGACCGAGACGTCCGCAGCCGCCCTGGCGTGGGCGCTGCACTTGCTGGGACAGCACCCCGAGATCGAGAAGCGGCTGCACGCCGAGGTCGACACCGTCCTCGGCGGCCGTCCGGCCACCCACGCCGACCTGTCCCGCCTGGATCTGACGGGCCGCATCCTCACGGAGACGCTGCGTCTGTGGCCTCCCGCCTGGTTCCTCACCCGCAGGTGCACAGCCGACACCCACCTGGGCCGGTACCCGGTTCCCATCGGGACGACCATCTTCTACAGCGCCCATCTCTTACACCGCCAAGCCGACCTGTATCCGGACCCCGACCGCTTCGACCCCGACCGGTGGGCATCCGACCACCTCCTACCTCCGCGGCGCGAGGCGTTCATCCCCTTCGGGGGCGGAGCGCGCAAGTGCATCGGGGACAGGTACGCCACCAACGAGATGGTGCTCGCCCTGGCTACCATCACCACCCGCTGGCGCCTGCAACCCCTCCCCGGTTCGCGCGTCCGCCCCATCCTCGGCGCCGCCATGAGCCCCGGCGGGCTGCGAATGCGCGCGGTGAACAGGGAGCTGCGGCAATGACGGGCTCGGGCCCGGCGGATGACCCCTCCGTGCCGCCGGCTGTCACCGTGCCGGACCGACTTGAAACGTGGCTTGAAGAAGGCAGGAAACGACCATGGAACCATCAGCCCGTACCTCCCACGAACCCCGCTACGGGGCGGGTCTCCTTGACCACCAAATTCCCCTGGAGGCGCGGCGGCTGCGAGCCCTGGAGGACTTCGCCGACCCCGGCACACGCACGATGCTGGACGGTCGGGGCCTCGCGGCGGGTTGGCGCTGCCTGGAGTTGGGGGCCGGGGCCGGTTCCGTCGCCCGCTGGCTGGCCACGCGGTGCGCGCCCGGCGAGGTGGTGGCCACCGACCTGGACACCAGCCTGCTGCCCAAGGACGTACCGAACCTGACCGTGCTGCACCACGACGCGGTGCGCGAGGACCTCCCTGCGGCGTCCTTCGACCTCGTCCACGCCCGCGCGCTTCTGGAGCACCTGCCCGAACGCGAGGAGGTGCTGGCCAGGATGGTGCGCTGGACGGTGCCCGGCGGCTGGGTGTGCGTGGACGGGATGATCATGCTTGTGCCGCCCGGCTCTGCCCGCAACGCCTACCACCGCTGCCTGAACGGGCTCATTGCCTTGGGGGCGGGCAGCATGCGGGCCGACGCCGGGTGGGCCATCGCCCTGCCCCGCCTCCTGGCCCATGCCGGCCTGGAAGAGGTCGACGTGCAGTGCACTCCGGGCCGGGTGGGTCCCGGTGGCAACGCCGACCTCCTATTACGGCTCACCCTCGAACAGACCGGCATCGCCATGGTGGACCAGGGCCTCATCCAGCCGCAGGACCTCACCGACTGCACCCACCTGCTGGACAACCCCCGTTACACCGACCTCGCCTTCTTGGTCGTGTCCTCCTGGGGCCGGCGCCCACACCCACACTCCTGAACCTCCCGGAACGGATTTGTGATCGAAGGTGCTCATCCGGCGGCTGCCGAACGTGGGGAGGACGTGGTTCTCGAAGGACCGCAGAGTGCGCAGCGAGGACTCGGCGAGGTCGCGCCTGCCGGCCTCCTCGGTCTGCTTCCCGGCCGCGTTGCGGTATCGGATCGTGTAGTCGTGCGGGCACTTCGACCAGCGGGTCTGCGGGTGCTCGCAGTCCTTGTAGAAGGTGCCCATGCCGTGGGCGAGCGACTTCGTTGCCATGCGGTGCGGGACTCCTGGGGCGCCAATGCTGACCTTTTGCTGACCCCAGAGGTTCCCATCCATTCCTGACCTGCATGAAGACGGATATCTCGTGTTACGTTCCGAAACTGGATTGGACGGTCCCAAGAGGAGATCGCAGGCTTCCGCGCGGACTGGATGAACAGGACCCGCTACAGCGAGGTCAAGGGCTAGGACGGAGCTCCGATTCCGGCTCCGGGAACTTCCTCCAACTCGCCTGAAGCCCGGGGGAGGGGTGCGCTGAACTGTGCCTATGGCCTCAAGGCAAGGCCCGGGGTAGTGGCCGCGCTGTCGATCCGCTTCTGGAGGTTCGTCGTATGTCTGCGAGGCCTCTGGAAGCACCTCCCGGTCTTGAGGCCGAGTGTCGTGTGAAGCGGACCGTGGTCAGATGCAGTCGGACGAATGCTGACCCTTCGCTGACTCTACTGGCGCGTAGTTCGATGTCGGGGGCGACCCTTCTGGGGCACGCGTGTGTGGAACGTCGACGCCGGGGGCGCCCGCGTCCCCTCGGATGCTGATCAACATCCAACTCGCCACGAGGTGACCTGAAAGATTTCCCGGCTCGAGGCAACCCTTTGCGGGGCCTGTGACCACAAGGAAGTAGATCCGGCCAGTTCCGCTGTCCGGATCCGCCTTTCTCTCGTGAACAGTTCGCAAGGAGAACGTCTACCCATGAGCAACCCCCCGAACGGCGGGCGCCGCGGGCGTCACCGCCGGCGCTGGAGCGCCACCGCTCTGCTGCTCGGCATGCCCCTCGGCGCCGTGTCGTACTTCGTGTTCATAGTCGAGGACTCCCAGGCCGCGACGGTCGATGGCGGTGCCTACTACAGGCTGGTCTCGGTACGCAGCGGCAAGGTGATGGACGTCAACGGCTTCTCCACCGCCGACGGCACCCGTATCCAGCAGTGGACCGACCAGAACACCGCCAACCAGCAGTGGAAGCTGAGGTCCACCGGGGACGGCTACTACGAGCTGGTGAACCGCAACAGCGGCAAAGTGCTGGGCGTAGCGGGCGATTCGAACGCGCAGGCGGCTGCCGTCGAGCAGCAGACCGACGGCTCCTCCGTCTCCCAGGAGTGGCGGATCGACGGTGTGGGCGGTTCCGACGCCGTCACCTTCACCTCCCGCAGGAGCGGACAGGTCCTGGACGTCTCCGGAGGCTCCACGGCCGAGGGCGCCGCAGTCATCCAGTATCCCGGCAAGGGCAGCACCAACCAGCAGTGGAAGCTGGTGAAGACAGCCGAGACCCAGGCGGCAGGGCCGTATCGGTGGAGCAACGCCCAGGTGGCGGGCGGCGGTTACGTCACCGGGCTGGTGTTCAACCCGCGGGAGAAGGGTCTGCTCTACGCGCGCACCGACATGGGCGGCGCCTACCGCTGGGACACCGCGGCCGAGCAGTGGATCCCGCTGACCGACTGGGTCGGTGAGAAGGACTGGAACCTGCTGGGCATCGACTCGTTGGCCACCGACCCCGTCGACCCCGACCGGCTCTACCTCGGGGCGGGCACCTATACCAACGAGTGGGCCGGCAACGGCGCGATCCTGCGCTCCACCGACCGGGGCCGCACCTTCAAGCGCACCGAGCTGCCCTTCAAGCTGGGCGGCAACGAGCCCGGCCGCGGCGCGGGCGAACGGCTGGTGATCAACCCCGCGGACAACGGCACCCTGCTGCTGGGCACCCGCAAGAACGGCCTGTGGCGCAGCACCGACCACGGGGCGACATGGAGCCAGGTCTCCTCGTTCCCCGTCAAGGACGGGGCCGGCAGCGGCGCGGGCATCTCGTTCGTGACGTACGGCCCGGCCGGCAGCAAGACGGTCTACGTCGGCGTAGCCGACAAGTCCACTTCCCTGTACCGCTCCACCGACGGCGGCAGCACCTGGCAGGCCGTCTCCGGGCAGCCCACCGGCCAGCTGCCGCAGCACGGCGTCCTTTCCGGTGACGGCTCGCTGTACGTGACGTACACGAACACCGTCGGACCCAACGACGTGACGGCGGGGTCGGTGTGGAAGTACACGCCGGCCGGCGGAGTGTGGAAGAACGTCTCCCCGTCCCAGGGCGGCTACGGATTCTCCGGGCTTGCCGTCGACCCGCAGAATCCGTCCACGGTGATGGTCACCACCCTCGACCGCTGGTGGCCCGAGGACGAGATCTACCGGACCACCGACGGCGGTACGACCTGGAAGGCGCTGGCCGGGAAATCGGTACGGGACGCCTCCGCCGCTCCCTACGTCGGTACCGGCATCGGGCACTGGATGACCGCCCTGGCCATCGACCCCTTCAACCCCGGGCACGTGCTGTACGGCACCGGCAACGGCATCTGGCGAAGCAAGGACGCCACCGCCACCGACAGCGGCGGCACCAGCCACTGGACCGTGGGGGCCCGAGGGCTGGAGGAGACCGCGCTGGCGGACGCGATCGCCCCTCCCGGCGGCGCCACCGTCATCACCTCCATGGGCGACCAAGGCGGATTCCGCCACGACTCCCTGACAGAGGTGCCCGCCGGGCGGATGGAGAACCCGGCGATGCTCCACAGCACCGACATCGATTTCGCCCAGTCCAACCCCTCGATGATGGTCCGGGTCGGGAAAGCCGGTGCGCAGGACGGCGCCTACTCCGCCGACGGCGGCCGCAGCTGGAACGGCTTCAAGGCAGAGCCGGTGGCCGGCGCCGACAGCGGCCACATCGCGCTCGCGGCGGACGGCTCCACCATCGTCTGGACCGAGGCCGGCCAGGTCCCGTACCGCTCGACCGACAAGGGGACGACCTGGTCGAAGGCCGGCGGACTGGGCACCGACGCCGTGGTCGTCGCCGACCGCTCCTCGGCCAGTACCTTCTACTCACTGGCCGGCGGCACGCTCTACGCCAGCACCGACGGCGGCGCGACCTTCACCGCCCGCGCCACCAGCCTGCCCCCCGGCCGGCTCACGGCCGTGCCCGGCGTCGCCGGGGACCTGTGGATCGCCGACGGCGGCAAGGGGCTGCTGCACTCCACCGACGGCGGCCGCACCTTCACCACGCTCACCACGGTGAAGTCCGCCTCCGGCCTCGGATACGGCAAGGCCGCACCGGGCGCCTCCTACCAGGCCCTGTACCTGATCGGCACTGTCAAGGACGTCACCGGAGTCTTCCGCTCCACCGACAAGGGCGCCACCTGGCTCCGCATCAACGACGACGCCCACCAGTGGGGCAACTTCGCCAGCCTCGGCATCGTCACCGGCGACCCCGACATCTACGGTCGCGTCTACATCGGCACCAACGGACGCGGTCTCCAGTACGGCGACCCTTCCTGACCCCGAAGCCCGAGCGGGGCCGCAGGCACAACGGCCTGCGGCCCCGCCATGGCTGACGGATCACGCCATCGGCTGGTTCCACCTGCGTCCCGAGCCGGGGGCCCGCGGGACGAAGCCGAACTCGGCTGCCGGCTGTGGCAGGCCGCTTGGGGCCAGGGTTATGCCACCGAGGGCTCGCGGGCCTTTTTCGAGATCGCCAAGGAGCAGGGGGAGCAGCAGGAGCGACGGCGCTGACACGGCGGACCTACCCTGTCGGGGTGAAGCCGCCCCAGACCGAGAGGGCGCCGCGGGGGCCGTTGGCATCGACGCGGTAGCCGTCGTGTGCGGCCTCGCGTTCGCCGGCTGCGTGGTTGTATTGGCCGGCGAAGACATGCTGTCCGGCCGGAACCGTACGGCCCGGCTTGAGGATCCAGCGGTAGACCACCGCTCCGCCCTCCTGCTGCACGGTGACGGTGAAGTCCTCGGCGGGCAGCGTCCGCCAGCTGCCGGTGCTCTGCACTCCGCCGGTCTGCGTGATGCGGAGTTCCATGGTGAGTGTGGTGAGCGGCTGGGTGGTCTTGAGGGTGATGTTGCTCTGCGCCCAGTAGGTGTTGCTGCCCGCGTCCAAGGACCCGGCCGACGACAGGGGCCCGTCCTGAACGTGCGCGCTGCCGGGCCGGGCCGAGCCCGTGCCGCCTGACGCCGCAGGGCCAGGGCTCGTCGAGGACGAGCGGTCCGGCGTGGTCGGGCCGCCGGTGGCGGGCGGCGAGGGCGTCGAGTGGGGAGTCCCGGGCGCGGACGGCGCGGCGGGCGCTGATGGCGAG
>NZ_JBHWBP010000154.1:0-16666 GCF_042735575.1 Streptomyces sp. NPDC059564
CCCCGCCCGCCGCCCCGCCCCCCCCCCGCAGCCCCCCCCCGCCGCGTACTGACTGCTTCGGCGCCCCCCGAGATCTCCCGGCGCTACGCCGGCGGCAGCGACATATGTGTTTTAGAGAAAGGCGCCCGGACCCTCGGCAGGGCGCGGCGCCGAGGCGTCTCCCGGGGCCGGGGCGGGTGCCGATCCGGCGGCCGGGGCCCGGAAGGGCGACCCGGCGTCCGCCGGTGCGGCGGGCGGGAACCCCGAGGGTGCGTCGGCCTGCGCCGCGGACGGCACGGCGTCGGCCGGACCCGTACCCGGTGCCGGGCTCTCGGCCGGGGCCGGAGCGGACGACGGACGCTCCGCCGGGGCGGGGAAGTCGCTCGGTCCCTGGGCCGGGAACGGCGGCGCGGCCGCGTCCGACGGTGCCGGGAAGCCACCCGGGCCCTGGCCCGGGAGGTCCGCCGGGGCGGCGAAGTGGGCCGGAGCGGGCGCCGGGCTCTCGGCCGGGGCCGAGAAGTTGCCCTGGCCATGCGCCGGGAACGGCGATGCGGCGGCGTCCGCCGGTGCAGGGAACGCCGGGGCGCCGCCCGGGTGCTGGTCCGGGCCGGAGAACGGTGCCGGGGCCCCGCCCGCGGGCGGGAACGGCGACGAGGCCTCAGACGACGGCGAGGCGGCCGCCGAAGCCGACGCCGGGAGCGGCGACGGGAACGCGTCCGCCGGGGCGGGGGAGGTGCTCGTACCCTGACCCGGGAAGGGCGCCGGGACCGCGTCCGCCGTGCCCTGACCGGAGAACGGCGCCGGGGCTGCGGCCGACGGGCCCTGTGCCGGGAAGCCGGACGGGGCCTCCGCCTGGACGGGGAAGGCCGAGGGGGCCTCCGCCGGTGCCGGGAAGGCAGACGGGGCCTCCGTCTGGACGGGGAAGGCCGAGAGGGCCTCCGCCTGGGCCGGGAAGGCTGACGGAGCCTCCGACTGCGCCGCGGCGTCCGACGCGGTACGGGGTGCCGGTGGGGCGATGCGCATCGTCGGCGGGGAGACCACGTCCGACGGGCGGTGGGGCTCGAAGCCGCTGCCCTTGGGCAGCCCGGGCACCCCCGCCACCGGCGCGGGCTGCGCCGGCGCGCCCTGGGTGTACCAGGCCGGCGGGGTGTAGTCGATGGTGAACTCGCCCGTCACATCGGGCTCCGCGTCGGACTGATCGTCCGTCGGGACGTCCCACGTCCCGCCGCGCCTCTCGTTCCGATCGCCGCTCACTGGTCCTCCTGGTCTGTCGAACACGGTCGGGCGCCCACCTCGACGCCGCGCCCGCGCTCAGCCTAATCGCGCCCCGCACCCCCAAAGGCCCCGAGGTCGCGCCCCCGCACTCCTGCCTACAGGCCACCCGGCCCCTGAGCAACCGTCATTACGCACCGTCCACTCCGCCGAGGCACAGCGCTCACCCCGGCAACGCCGGGCACACCACCCGCGCCGCCGTTGAACGGCCCCGCACCCGCAGGCGCCACGGCGCACCGCCCTCCCCGTCGACGCCCGGCAGCGCCACGGCGCACCGCCCCTGCCCGGCCAGCGGACAGCGCAGCCGCGCCACCGGTCAGTCGATGCGCCGTGCCGTGCCCAGGAGGCCCGTTTCCGTTTCCGTGCCCTGGGTCATCACGAACTTCCGGTCCCGCGGCGTGCACCACAGGGTCACCCCGTCGCCGAGGGTCGGCAGTGATTCCACGGCCGGCTGCGGGAGGCCCATCAGCGTGCCGATCCGCTCCGCCTCGTCGGGGGACACCCGCTGCACCCCCACCAGCGAGGAGTTCCGCAGCAGCCGCGGCGCCACCGGGCTCAGGTACGGCAGCAGGGTCAGCACCGACTGCCACGGCCCCGCCACCACCCGCCCGCGCGGCGGCCGCATCCCGCAGTCCCGGATCACCAGAACCGGGCTGCCCGCCGACGCGCCCTGCGGCGGCACCCGCCCCACCTCGTGCAGGGTCACGCACTGCTGCCCGCCGCCGGCCGCCTGCGCCAGCCCGGACCACACCTGACCCCGCCCGGTCTCCACCGCGACCCGGGCCCCGGTCGCCGCGGTGCGCAGCGCCAGCACCTGGGCCGTCCACAGGCCGCCGATCAGCGTGACCTCGTACGGCGTCGGCCGGTTCACGCCGAGCACCGCCGGACGGCCCTCCGCGTCCACGCCGATGACGACCCCGTCGTCCCCGACGGGCAGCGCCAGCACGTCCAGATCGCCCGCCGGCACCACGTGCCGCTCCCGGCGCGGGCCGACCAGCCCGAAACCGCCCCTGACCGCACCCCTCATCGGGCTCCTCCCAACGGCAGCGAGGCCAGCAGCCCCGGCACCTGTTCCCGGTCGAGCCGGACCAGTCCCGTCTTCACGCCCCGCGCCGTGCGCTCCAGTTCCCGCCGGGCGGCGACGAGTTCTTCGTCGCTGCGCCCGGTCACCCGGACGTGCCCGGTCAGCGTCACGCCCTGCCGCTCGGCCGGGGCCATCGTGAGGCTGAAGTTCGTCGCCAGCGCCGGCAGCGAGGTCAGCAGGGCCACGAACTGCGGCAGTCCGGCCCCGCCGCCGCCCAGCTGCGGCCAGCGGCCTATCCAGTACGTGGTGTGCCGCCGGTCGTCGCAGCGCCAGGTCCGCGAGGTCTCCTCCGTACGGCGTCCCGTGCTGGCCGAGCGCCCCGCCTGGGTGATCGCCATCGGGTTCGCGCAGGAGGAGGTCGCCAGCGCGCCCGTCAGCTCCTGTTCCGTCAGCACCGTGGCCCGGAAACCGGCCCCGGTGAGCCGGCTCGCCAGCTGGTCCGCCGCCCGCACCAGGCAGCGCTGGGCCCCCGCGAGACCGCCCCCGCGCGCGGTGACCGCCTCCGGGCACAGTTCGGGGTCCAGCTTGAGGGCGATCCACGTCAGCCGGACCGCGGGAGTGCCCGTCCGGGCCTGGAGCGGGGCGTAGTTGCGCGTGGCCATCGACTGCGCCGGCAGGTGCGGGGCCGGGGCGGGCTGGGTGTGCTGCACCAGCTGCGCCGACTCCAGCCGGATCCCGTCCACTTCGAGGACGTCCCGTACGGCGGACAGCGGCAGCGGCCGCGCCCCCCGGTCGGGCCGCAGCGCGGTGGCGTCGGTGTCCACCTGGACCACCGCCGTCAGGAAGGTGCCGTCGCCGACCATCCCGACCGGCCGCCGGTCACGGTCGTTGAAGGTCAGCGTCCGCAGCGCGGGATCGGCCTCGACCAGCGGCGCCAGCCCCGGCTCGGTCCCCGCGGGCACCGCGAGGGAGGCGGCCCTGCGCCGCCGGGCGCGCAGCGCGAGCGCGCCGCCGATCCACTCCGGCAGGGAGCGCTGGTGGCGGCGTACGAGGGCCAGCAGCACCAGGACCAGCGCCAGGACACCGGCGGGCACGAGCAGCATCGGCTCCACCACCCACGCCACGAGCAGCGCGGCCGCGGCGAGCTGGATCAGCACGAGCTGTTGCAATCGGAACGGACCGAACCGGCCCGGGCTCGACTTCGGATGCGGCGTCACAGCATCGCGCGCGGGTGCGGCCGCGGCCGCCTGCGGCTCCGTCGCGGTGGCCCTCATTCGCGCACCTCCCCCTCCAGGGGGCGGACCCGGCGGGTCCCGGCGCTGCGCGGCAGCCGCCGCCCGGCTCCGGAACCTCCCGATCCACCCCAACAAGCCCTGATTACCCCGGTCCGGAAGGTGCTGAGCGGCTGCCTCAGCCTACCCGCCACCTGCCGACCCTCCGTCAAGAGGCATAGTAGGTCCCCGGTCCGACAACGAAGGCCCGGGGAGCGGCCCCACCGACCGGGCCGGGCGGGGAGAAGCAGGCGGTCATGGCATCACGACGTGATGAGCTCAACGCGTACACCTTTGCGAAGCGGCGGACGGTGGCCGCGTTCCTTCAGCCCTCGGCCACCGGCTCCGAGGAAGGTGCCCCGAAGCCGCTGCGCGCGGTGGTCCCCAGCCTGGTGATCGGGGCGCTCGTGCTCGCCGGCTTCGGGGCCTGGGGCATGTTCAAACCGCAGGCGCCCAAGGGCTGGGCCGATCCCGGCACCACCGTCATCGTCGGCAAGCAGTCGACGACCCGGTACGTGGTCCTGACCACCAAGGTCGGCGGCAAGGACCAGACCCGGCTGCACCCGGTGCTCAACCTCGCCTCCGCGCGACTCCTCCTCGACCCGCAGAAGTTCAAGGTCATCCAGGTCGAGGACAAGGTGCTCGACGCGGGCAAGCCCCCGCGCGGCCCCATCATCGGCATCCCCTACGCCCCCGACCGGCTCCCCGCGAAGCAGGACGCGGGCAAGGCCAAGCGCTGGGCCGTCTGCCAGCAGCCCGGCGGCAACGGCCGCGGCGTCCAGACCGCCGCCTTCGTCCTCGCCGACCGCGAGGCGGGACTGCTCGACGACGGGCGCCGCACCACCGACGGCCAGGTGCTCTACGTCCAGTCCACGGGCGGGGCCAAGGAGCGCTTCCTCATCGACTCGACGGGCACCAAGTACCGCTTCCCGGAAGGGAAGCCGGACTCCGGAACCCTCACCATGGCCCTGGTCGGCACCGGCGCCACCCCCCAGCCGGTCACCGAGGAGTGGCTGGCCACCCTCAACTCCGGCGACGACCTGGCCTTCCCGCAACTGCCCGGCACCCCGGGCGCGAACGCCTCCGTCCCGGGCCTGAGCGGCGCCGACAGCAAGGTCGGCATGGTGCTGACCGCCCAGACCGGCTCCGGCACCCAGCACTACGTCGTCCTGCCCGACCGGGTCGCCCCGGTCTCGGAGTTCGTCGCCTGGCTGCTGATCTCCTCGCCCGCCACCGACAGCCTCAACATGCACGGCAAGGCCCACGAGACCGACCTGCAGTCCCTGAACCCCGACGCCACCGCGTTCAAGGACGACGCCCGCTGGCCGCGCCGGCGCGGGCCGCAGGTCAACCGGATCGCCGACACCCCCGGCGCCCCGCAGGGCGCCGAACGCCGCGACACCGTGTGCAACGTGCTGCGCTCCGTCGACGGGCAGGGCAACCAGACGCTGAGCACCTGGGCCGGGACCGGCTTCCCCGTCGACATCGCCGCCAGCGGCACCAGCTCCTACGTCACCCCGGGCACGGGCCTGCTCTACACGCAGGTCCAGGGCCGCCAGACCACCGCCGGCGGTTCGCTGTTCCTGGTCACCGACACCGGCCTGCGCTACGCCGTCCAGGCCAACGGGGACAGCGACGCCGCGCAGTCGAAGATCGGGGCCCCCGACCCGCAGGCGCCGGGCGGCGCCGGAGACCGCCGCCCCGAGGCCAGCCAGGCGCAGATCCGGCTCGGCTACGGCGGGGTCGTCCCGGCCATGGTGCCCATCGCGTGGTCGGAGTTCCTCTCCAAGGGGCCCCGCCTGGACACCAACTCGGCCCGCCAGCCCCAGGGTTCATGAGGAGACCGCCCGTGCCGCAGACCTCCCGCGCCGTGCTGGTGAGCACCGCCTTCGCCCTCGTCGCGGTGTGCGCCGCCCCGGGCGCCGCCGCCGCGGCCCCCGCGCCCGGGGCTCCGTACGCCCTGCAGCTCGCCGGGGCGGGCGAGTGCAGCTTCCCCATGAAGAAGCAGATCGCCGACCGCCCCTGGGCCCTCCAGCGGCTCATGCTCGACGCGCTGTGGGCGCGGACCAAGGGCAAGGGCGTACGGGTCGCCGTCATCGACACCGGAGTGGACCGCGCCAACCCGCAGCTCTCCGGCGCCCTCGACGCCGGCGCGGGACGGGACTTCGTCGACACCAAGGGCGGCGACGGCACCAACGACACCATCGGCCACGGCACCAAGGTCGCCGGACTGATCGCGGCCCGCCCCCAGGAGGGCACCGGCTTCGTCGGCCTGGCCCCCGAGGCCACCGTCATCCCCATCCGGCAGAACGACGGGCAGGGCAACGGCAACGCGGCCACCCTCGCCCAGGCCATCGACCACGCCGTGGCCAAGGGCGCCCAGGTCATCAACATCAGCCAGGACACCGACGCCCCGCTCACCGCCGACTCCGAGCTCGGCAAGGCCGTCCAACGGGCCCTGGCCGCCAAGGCGGTGATCGTCGCCTCCGCCGGCAACGACGGCATGAGCGGCCAGAAGCGCAACACCTACCCGGCGGCCTTCCCGGGCGTCCTGGCCGTGGCCTCCTCCGACCGCAACAACGAACGGGCCGCCTTCTCCCAGCCGGGCGACTTCATCGGCGTCGCCGCCCCCGGAGTCGACATGGTCTCCACGGTCCCCGGCTTCGGCCAGTGCGTCGACAACGGCACCAGCTTCTCCGCCCCCTACGTCGCCGGGGTCGCCGCCCTGCTGCGCGCCGAGCACCCGCAGTGGACCCCGCAGGAGGTGGTCTGGCAGATCCAGAACACCGCGGAGCGCGCGGTCAACGGCCGTGACGACTACGTCGGATGGGGAGTGGTGGACCCGGTCCGGGCCGTCACCCAGGACGGCGAGCCGCCACGGGCCCCCGTCCCGGACCCGGGACCGCCCCCGGCGGCCGCGCCGCGCGCCGCCGAGCTCACGCTCTCCGAAACCGCACAGGAGCGCGAGGAGCGGATCGGCACGTACGCTCTGGGCATCGGGGCCGTGCTCATCGCGGTCATCGCCGCCACCGCGACCGTCGTCCGCGAGGCCCGCCGTCGCCGCCGTTTGCAGTGAACGGTCACGGTTCATCAACGGAAGCGACCCGCCGGTGTTGGGCGTGTGACCCGAACTGACTAGAGTGACGGCTGGCTTCACGACTGTGATCGGGGGACGCGTGAAGCGGAGGGGGAAGTGCGGTGCGTGTGACTCCGGTCCGCGCCGCGAAGGTCCGCTCCGCCGCGCAATCCTCCGGTTCTGCCGGGGAATTGAGAAGTGAGGAGCTTCGGATGACGAACAATTTCGGACTTGCGGACGATCCGGTCGTCAAGGCGACCAACAGGATCTCCGAGACGGCCAACGCCGTGACCACCCAGGCCCGCGAGCTGGCCGACATCCTGGCCACCGTCAGCGCGGGCTGGACCGGTGTGGGTGCCGAGGGCTTCAAGAAGGCCCAGTCGGACCTCAACATCGACCACGACGAGATCCGCCGGCTGCTCGGCGTCCTGCACAACGCCGTCTCGCAGACCAAGAACCTGACCAACGCCCAGGACGACGAGGTGCGCGCCGCGTTCAACTCGATCGGCGGCAGCGGCGGAGGCCGTTCCGGCCTCGACGGCATCTGATCGCGGCGTAGTCCCCAGCAAACCAGCGCGAAGGAGAAGATCATGTCCGGCAACGACGGCCACACCCGGGTACGGTACGAGAACGTCCAGCAGATGGCGGACCGCATCCGTGTCGTCTCGAAGAACATCCTCAAGGACCTCGACGAGATGGAGGCGGCCGTGAAGGTCGTCACCGACACCTGGGACGGTGAGGCGCACCGCGAGTACGTCACCCTCCAGACGAAGTACCACCGCCGCGCCGACCACATGCAGACGCAGCTCGAAAAGGTCGCGCAGCTCATCGAGCGCGGCAAGGGCGACTACCGCGCCACCGACGTGAAGGCCTCGCGCCTGTTCACCGAGGCCTACTGAGCCCCGCTGTTCGAACCCCGTCCGCACGCGGACACACGAAGGGGGCGCGCCCACCGCGGGCGCGCCCCCTTCGTACGTGCCGGTACGTACCGGCACCGGCCTCAGGTGAGGTCGAACTCCCCGTCCCTGGCGCCGAGTACGAAGGCCTCCCACTCGGCCGCCGTGTACCGCAGCACCGTGTCGCGGTCCAGCGAGGACCGCATCGCCACCGCGCCCTCGGGCAGCTTGGCGATCTCCACGCGCTCCTCGTCCGGGCTGGTCCCGGGAGGTCCCTGCCACTCGACGCCGCTGATGTCGAGCGCGTACAGCTCGTCCTTCTCCTGCTGGGTGCCCATGTGCGGCCCTTCCCTCGGTGGTGCGGTCCTGCTCGGTCTTCGCTGCCGATTATCGGCGCGGGCGCGTGCTCCGGGGGCCGTTTCCGCCGGAAACGGCCCCCGCTCCCGCGCGGCCGCCGCTACAGGCCCGGCATCCGGCCCAGCTGCACCAGCGAGGTACCGCGCCGGCGCGACACGAAGTACCCGCGGCCCGGCGGCATCGGCCGCGGCCGCACCGTACCGAGCAGATCGCCCTCGGACGGGTCGCCCGACAGCACCACGCCCTGCGCGCCCAGCTCCTTGAACCGCTGCATGAAGGGCTCGTACAGCGCGCGCGAGGCACCCGCCGAGCTGCGCGCGATGATGAAGCGCACCCCCGTGTCCCGGGCGAAGGGCAGGAACTCCACCAGCTGCGCCAGCGGATTGCCCTGGCTGGTGGCGACCAGGTCGTAGTCGTCGATCACGATGTACACGTCCGGGCCCGTCCACCAGCTGCGGTCCCGCAACTGCTGCGGGGTGACGTCCGTCGGCGGCTGCCGCCGCGAGAACACCCCGCCCAGCGCCTCCATGTGCATCTGCAGGGAGCTCGCCATCGGCGCGTACTCCAGCAGGTACTCCTCCGGCAGCGCCCCGAGCAGCCCGCGCCGGTAGTCGCCCACGACCAGCTTGGCCTGGTCCGGGGTGTAGCGGTCGGCGATCTGCCGGGCGATGAGCCGCAGCAGGTTCGTCTTGCCCGACTCGCTCTCGCCGAAGATCATGAAGAACGGGTCCGTCTCGAAGTCGACGAACACCGGCTCCAGCGCCGTCTCGTCGATGCCGATCGCGATCCCGCGCTCCGGGAACTCCCCGCCCTTGGGCAGCTGGTCGGCGTGCAGCAGCCGCGGCAGGAGCCGAACGCCGGGAGCCGCGGGCCCCGTCCAGCCTGACCGCACGGCCGCCACGAAGGCCGCCGTGGCCTCCGAGAGGCTCTCCGGGTCGTGCGAGCCGTCGACGCGCGGCAGCGCGCCCAGGAAGTGCAGCTTCTCCGGGACCTGACCGCGTCCCGGCATCCCCGTCGGCACGTTGGCCGCGACCCGCCGGTCGAACTCCGAGTCCATGACGTCGCCGAGCCGCAGCTCCAGCCGGCTCAGCATCTGGTCCTTCAGCGCCGCCCGGACCTCCATGTACCGGGCCGCCGTGACCACCACGTGGATGCCGTAGCCCAGACCGCGGGCCGCGATGTCCGTGACCACCGGCTCCAGGCCCTCGTACTCGCTGCGGAAACCGCCCCAGCCGTCGACGACCAGGAACACGTCGCCCCAGGCCTCGCCGGGCAGCTCGCCCGCCGCGCGCCGCCGCCGGTACGTACCGATCGAGTCGATGCCGTTCGACCGGAAGAACTCCTCGCGGCGGTTGAGGATGCCCGCCACCTCGGCGACCGTACGCCGCACCCGCTCCGGATCCAGCCGCGAGGCGATCCCGCCCACGTGCGGCAGCTCCGCAACCGCCGACAGACCGCCGCCGCCGAAGTCCAGACCGTAGAACTGCACCTCGCGCGGGGTGTGCGTGAGCGCGAAGGAGGAGATCAGCGTCCGCATCAGCGTCGACTTGCCCGACTGCGGACCGCCGACCACCATCATGTGGCCCGCCGCACCCGAGAAGTCCCGGTACAGCACCTCGCGCCGCTGCTCGAAGGGCTTGTCGATCAGACCGAGCGGCACGATCAGCCCGCCGGGCCGCGTGTACCCCTCCGCGTGCAGCCCGCGCTCCGCGCCCGCCGCCAGCGCGGGCAGCAACTGGTCCAGCGGCGGGGCCTGGTCCAGCGGCGGCAGCCACACCTGGTGCGCGGGCACGCCCTGCCCCTCCAGCCGGCCCACGATCACGTCGAGCACCGTGTCGGCGAGCGCGTCGTCCTCCCGGGACGGCCGCGTCGCCAGGTACGCCGGGTCCGGCGCCGCGTACACCACCGGCACCGGCGCCGCCGTGAACAGCACCGGCCGCCGCTCCACCGGGAACGGCCCCACCGACAGGTCGGGCCCGCCCGAACGGTAGGTGCCCGAGACGTACGCCGCCTTGAAGCGGGTCATCTCGTCCGTACCGAACTTCAGGTAGCCCGAACCGGGCACCGACGGCAGGTGGTACGCGTCCGGCACGCCGATCGCCGTCCGCGACTCCGACGCCGAGAAGGTCCGCAGGCCGATCCGGTACGACAGGTACGTGTCCAGCCCGCGCAGCTTGCCCTCCTCCAGCCGCTGCGAGGCCAGCAGCAGGTGCACGCCCAGCGAACGGCCGATCCGGCCGATCTGGATGAACATGTCGATGAAGTCGGGCTTCGCGGTCAGCAGCTCGCTGAACTCGTCGATGACCAGCACCAGCGCGGCCAGCGGCTCCAGCGGGGCGCCCGCCGCGCGCGCCTTCTCGTAGTCGTGCATGTTCGCGTAGTTGCCCGCCGAGCGCAGCAGCTCCTGCCTGCGCTGCAGCTCGCCGCGGATCGAGTCGCCCATCCGGTCCACGAGCGTGAGGTCGTCCGCCAGGTTGGTGATCACCGCCGCGACGTGCGGCATCTGCCCCATGCCGGTGAAGGTCGCACCGCCCTTGAAGTCGGCCAGTACGAAGTTCAGCGTCTCCGAGGTGTGCGTGACCGCCAGCCCCAGCACGAGCGTGCGCAGCAGCTCCGACTTGCCCGAACCGGTCGCGCCGACGCACAGCCCGTGCGGGCCCATGCCCTCCTGCGCGGCCTCCTTCAGGTCCAGCATCACCGGGGAGCCGTCCTCGCCCACGCCGATCGGCACGCGCAGCCGCTCACCGGCCGAACGCGGCCGCCAGGTCCGCGACACGTCGACGGCCGCCGCGTCGCCCAGGTTCAGCAGATCGGTGAAGTCCAGGTTCGCCAGCAGCGGCTCGTCCTCGTCCCCGCCGCCCGTGCGCAGCGGCGCCAGCTGCCGCGCCAGGGCCTCCGCCGCCGGCAGCGACAGCACGTCCGGGACGCCCTCGTACGCGACCCCCGCGCCCGACTCCAGCCGCAGCCGGCCCGGCCGCACCACGACCGACAGCCCGCCGCGCTGGTCGTCCAGCTCGCCCGCGACCACCTCGACGACGGTCACGCCCTGCAGGCCCTCGGCCGCCGCGAACACCGAGTCCGGCGGCACCATCCCGCCGTCGAGCACCACCACCAGGTGCGGCTGGTCCAGCACCGGGGACACGTCGCGGCTGAACCGCGGCCGCCCGTCGAGCCGGGACGCCAGCAGCCCCTCCAGCTCGCCCAGGTCATCGCCGAACAGCCGCTTCGTACCGGCCCCGTCGACCTGCCCGGGCACCTGCGTGTGCGGCAGCCACTTCACCCAGTCCCACGACGCCACCGCGCCCGGCGCGGCCACCACCGCCACCATCAGGTCCTCGGGGGAGTGCAGCGTCGCCAGCTGCGCCACCAGCGCCCGCGCCGTCCCGCGCACCGACTCCGGCTCCCCGGACACCGTCACGTGGTAGAACGCCCGGATCGACACCGCCACCGGCAGCCCGTCCAGCGAGGAGTGCACCTTCAGGAAGCGCTGCATCGCGCCCGCCGTCAGCGGCTCCAGCTCGTCCACCGGAGCCGTGTCCGGAGCCACCAGCGGCGTCGCCAGCCGCTGCGCGCCCAGCCCCAGCCGGGCCTGCCCGAAGTCCGCGTCGCCGACCCGCCGCTCCCACAGCCGCGAGCCCTCCGCCACCACCGACCACAACTGCTCGGGGGCCGGGTGCAGGTACAGCTGCGCGTCACGCTGCGCCCGCGCGGTCCTGCGTACCTGACGGCGCGTCTGCGCCAGGTACTTCAGGTAGTCCCTGCGCACGTCCGCCATTTGCCCCTGTGTACCGCGCCGGAAGCGCACCAGCTGGGCGATGACCATGCCCACCGTCGACACCAGCATCAGCACGCCCATGATGCGCATGAACGGCGCGGCACCCGGCATGAAGAAGAAGACGACGGAGGAGCCCATGCCGAGCATCGGCAGGAGCTGCATCAGCATGCCCTCCTGCTGCCCGCGCGGAAGTTCGGGCGGAGCCTCCAGCCTCAGCTCGTCCGAAGGGACTTCGGCCGGCAGGGACCGGGGCGGGCGTTTGACGACGATCTGGCTCACCGGAGCATCAATCCCTCGAAAACGGACGGGACATCGCAACCGGCGCCCCCAAGTCCCGGGCTCGGAGGGGGTCTCCTCCGCGCCCGGCGATCCTACTTGCCGACAGTCGCACCCCCGCCGGGTAGGGTGGCGCGCGCAGCATGCGCATCCGCGAATCGGCCGCCGCCACCGGCGCCAACCAGGGGGGTCACACAGGTGAGTACGGCCGAAGCGACGGGTTTCTGCAGGGTGACCGTCGTGGCTCCCGACAGCCGCATCGACGTCGCCCTCCCCGAGGACATCGCCGTCGCGGACGTCTACCCCGAGCTGCTGCGCCTCACCGGCCAGACCCAGCCCGTCGGCGCCCCCACCGGCTTCCACCTCGTACGCCGCTCCGGCACCGTCCTCGACGGCGCCCGCACCCTCGCCGCCCAGCAGGTCCTCGACGGCGAGGTGCTCAGCCTGCGCCCCTTCGCCGAATCCCTGCCGCCCGCCGTCTTCGACGACGTCTCCGACGCCGTCGCCTCGGCCGTCGTGCGCGACCGGCACCGCTGGAGTGACGACATGCTGCGCGGCGCGGGCCTGGCCGGAGCCGCCCTGCTGCTCGTCCTGCTCGGCTTCGTCCTCTGGTACGCCGACCCGGTCCGCCACGACATGCACGGCCTGCCCGGGATCATCGCCGGGGCCGTCGGCGTGCTGCTCACCGCCGCCGCCGGAGTGCGCGCCCGGGTCTACCGCGACCGCGGCTCCGCCGTGGCCCTCGGCCTCGGGGCCCTCCCGCACCTGCTGATCGCCGGCTCCGGCATCGTCGCCGCCGGCGCGGGCCAGGGCCCGGGCCGCCTGCAGTTCCTGCTCGGCTGCGTCTGCGCCCTCATCGCCTCCGTCGCCCTGGTCGCGCTCACCCCGCACGGCGACGCCCCCTTCGTCGCGGCCACCTTCCTCGCCGCCACCGGGACCCTGGCCACCTTCGCCGCCATCGCCGCCGACGGCTCCGCCACGGCGACCGCCGCCGTCTGCGCCCCCGTCGCCATCGGGCTCGTCGCCTTCCTGCCCGGCCTCTCGGCCCGCTTCGCCCGGCTGCCCATCGGGTACGCGGCCCCGCGCAGCGCCACCGACGAGTACACCGAGTACCCGGGGACCCCGGACCGCGCCGAGAGCGCGCCCCGCCGGGACCCCGACGGCGCCCTCGGCCCCGTCGGCACCGACCCCGGCCACGACCCGGCCGCCCCGCTCGACGCCGAGCAGATCGCGGCCCAGGCCCGCCGGGGCCACGAGATGCTCCTCGGCCTGGTCGGCGGCTGCGCCGCCGTGGTCGTGGGCTCCGCCGCCGTCCTCGGCTTCTCCGACAACACCTGGGGCCGGCTGCTCGCCCTGACCGCCGGCCTGGCGATGCTGCTGCGGGCCCGCCTCTTCCGCTACACCTCGCAGGTGGTCTGCGCGCTCGTCGCGGGCCTGGCCGCCATCGGGCTGCTCATCCTCGGCCTCGCCCTGCACCCGCCCGTCGATCTGGTGTTCGAGCTCACCCGCTACCACGACCGGGGCGGCCTGGACCTCCGTACCATCTGGCTCTCGGCCGCCGTCGCCGCCGGCGCGGCCCTCCTCGCGGGAATTGCGCTTGTCATCCCCCGCAAGGGCCTGTCACCCTTCTGGGGAAGGCTGCTCGACCTCACCGAGGCCGCAGTACTGCTCAGCCTGGTCCCGCTGACCCTGGCCGTGCTCGACGTCTACAGCCGCGCCCGCTCTCTCACCAGCTGAGACGGCGCGACCCGGCAGCCTGGTACGCTGTGTGACGGCCGTTTGTGTACGCGCCCCCGGAGATCCTCTGGAGGCTGCGCTCAGCGGACCCCGCCTCCCGAGTTACGGAAGATCCCCAGAGAATTCGACCTGGGGCACTCGGTGGCAACGAAGACCTATTACGAGGAGTACGCGTGCCGCTCGACGCCGCAGTGAAGAAGCAGCTCATCGCAGAGTTTGGTGCCAAGGAGGGCGACACCGGCTCCCCCGAGGTCCAGGTCGCGATGCTGTCCCGCCGCATCTCGGACCTGACCGAGCACCTCAAGACCCACAAGCACGACCACCACTCCCGTCGTGGTCTGCTGATCCTGGTCGGCCAGCGTCGCCGCCTGCTGCAGTACCTGGCCAAGAAGGACATCCAGCGCTTCCGTGCGCTGGTCGAGCGCCTCGGCATCCGTCGCGGTGCGGCCGGCGCCAAGTAAAGACGCTGTGAAGGGAGCGGTTCCCACACCGATGGGGCCGCTCCCTTTGCTGTACGTGCGCGACGTACCGGTCGCTTTGTAGTCTGGACACAGCGCACAACTGAAGAGGAGGAGCGCCCTCCCTACGCCGCCGGTCCTCGGTAGTGGCATCCGGAAAGCCCCGCGACGGGGCTCAGAACCGGGTGCTTCGATCGAAGACCGGCCCGCACGCCAGGAGCGCTTCTCCAACACCGTCCCCCACCACACGGGTGGTGGACGGAGACGACGAAAATGGAGAAAACGCTAGTGGAGAACGAGACCCACTACGCCGAGGCCGTCATTGACAACGGTTCCTTCGGCACCCGCACCATCCGCTTCGAGACGGGCCGTCTGGCCCGCCAGGCCGCCGGCTCCGCCGTTGCCTACCTGGACGACGACACGATGGTGCTTTCCGCCACCACCGCGTCGAAGAAGCCCAAGGACCAGCTCGACTTCTTCCCCCTCACGGTGGACGTCGAGGAGCGCCAGTACGCGGCCGGCAAGATCCCCGGTTCCTTCTTCCGCCGCGAGGGCCGCCCCTCCGAGGACGCGATCCTCACCTGCCGCCTGATCGACCGCCCGCTGCGCCCGTCCTTCAAGAAGGGCCTGCGCAACGAGATCCAGGTCGTCGCCACGATCATGGCGCTCAACCCCGACCACCTGTACGACGTCGTCGCGATCAACGCCGCGTCCGCGTCCACCCAGCTGGCCGGTCTGCCCTTCTCCGGCCCGATCGGCGGCGTCCGCGTCGCGCTGATCCGCGGCCAGTGGGTGGCCTTCCCGACGCACACCGAGCTCGAGGACGCCGTCTTCGACATGGTCGTCGCGGGCCGCGTCCTGGAGGACGGCGACGTCGCGATCATGATGGTCGAGGCCGAGGCCACCGAGAAGACCATCGCCCTCGTCAAGGGCGGCGCCGAGGCGCCGACCGAGGAGATCGTCGCCTCCGGTCTCGACGCCGCGAAGCCCTTCATCAAGGTGCTCTGCAAGGCCCAGGCCGACCTGGCCGCCAAGGCCGCCAAGCCCGAGGGCGAGTTCCCGGTCTTCCTGGACTACCAGGACGACGTGTACGAGGCCCTCGCGGCCGCCGTCAAGGGCGACCTCTCCCAGGCGCTGACCATCGCGGGCAAGCAGGACCGCGAGGCCGAGCTGGACCGCGTCAAGGAGATCGCCGCCGAGAAGCTCCTCCCGGCCTTCGAAGGCCGCGAGAAGGAGATCTCCGCCGCCTACCGCAGCCTGACCAAGGCCCTGGTGCGCGAGCGCGTCATCAAGGACAAGGTCCGCATCGACGGCCGCGGGCTCACGGACATCCGTACCCTCGCCGCCGAGGTCGAGGCCATCCCGCGCGTGCACGGCTCGGCGCTGTTCGAGCGTGGCGAGACCCAGATCCTGGGCGTCACCACCCTCAACATGCTCCGTATGGAGCAGCAGCTGGACACCCTCTCCCCGGTGACCCGCAAGCGCTACATGCACAACTACAACTTCCCGCCGTACTCCGTCGGCGAGACCGGCCGCGTGGGCTCGCCCAAGCGCCGCGAGATCGGCCACGGCGCGCTCGCCGAGCGCGCGATCGTGCCGGTCCTCCCGACCCGCGAGGAATTCCCCTACGCGATCCGTCAGGTGTCCGAGGCCCTCGGCTCCAACGGTTCGACGTCCATGGGCTCGGTCTGCGCCTCCACCATGTCGCTGCTGAACGCCGGTGTGCCCCTCAAGGCCCCCGTCGCCGGCATCGCCATGGGCCTGATCTCCCAGGAGATCGACGGCAAGACCCACTACGTCGCCCTCACCGACATCCTCGGTGCGGAGGACGCCTTCGGCGACATGGACTTCAAGGTCGCCGGCACCAAGGAGTTCGTCACCGCGCTCCAGCTCGACACCAAGCTCGACGGCATCCCGGCCTCCGTGCTGGCCGCGGCCCTGACCCAGGCCCGCGACGCCCGCCTCCACATCCTCGACGTGATGATGGAAGCGATCGACACGCCGGACGAGATGTCCCCGAACGCCCCGCGGATCATCACCGTCAAGATCCCGGTGGACAAGATCGGTGAGGTCATCGGCCCCAAGGGCAAGATGATCAACCAGATCCAGGAGGACACCGGCGCCGAGATCACGATCGAGGACGACGGCACCATCTACATCGGTGCCTCCGACGGCCCGGCCGCCGAGGCCGCCCGCGCCACGATCAACGCGATCGCCAACCCGACCATGCCGGAGGTCGGCGAGCGGTACCTGGGTACGGTCGTCAAGACCACCACCTTCGGTGCCTTCGTCTCCCTGATGCCCGGCAAGGACGGCCTGCTGCACATCTCGCAGATCCGCAAGCTCGCCGGTGGCAAGCGCGTGGAGAACGTCGAGGACGTCGTCGCGGTCGGCACCAAGGTCCAGGTCGAGATCGCCGAGATCGACCAGCGCGGCAAGCTCTCCCTGATCCCCGTGATCGAGGGCGAGACCGCCGACACCGAGGCTGACAAGGACGACTCCGACAAGTGACGTCGCGTAGTTCCCGTGTGACGGCCCGCCCCTC